>JAIVVP010000082.1:0-6700 GCA_049189775.1 Gemmatimonadota bacterium
CATGCACGTCTGGCTAAACTTGTTTACGCCGTAGACGATCCAAAAACGGGAGCCTGCGGCAGTGTATTTAATTTACTTCAAACTGAAGAATTAAATCATAAAGTAGAAATTGAGAAAGGTGTTATGGAAGAAGAATGCCGATCTTTAATACAATCATTCTTCAAAGAAAAGAGAACTAAACAGAAGTGACTGATACGGCAACCAATCAAGCAGAACAACTTGCTGAGATGTTTTTAAAGACATCAAGCAAATTGGTGACGGCTGAATCCTGTACCGGTGGTGGCCTCGCTGAAATACTGACGCGAATCCCGGGTAGCTCTGCCTGGTTTGAACGCGGTTTTGTGACCTATTCAAATGAATCAAAACATGAAATGTTATCAGTCCCATTAGATACGCTAGAACAATTTGGTGCCGTCAGTGAAGAAACAGCCAGAGCGATGGCGAAAGGCGCCGTAGAAAATAGTAAGGCAGACTTCGGTGTTGCCATTACCGGTATCGCTGGTCCCGATGGTGGAACAGAGTCTAAACCCGTTGGCACAGTCTGTTTTGCCTGGCACAGGAGAAACGAAGGTGGCAGCACAGCGCACATTTGTTTTGAAGGTGATCGCCTCAGGATCAGGGAACAAGCCTGTATGCTGGCAATGCAAGGCTTGCTGGATATGCTACAAAAAATCTCCGAATAACGGACAGCTCTAGATTCCAATGTCGCGTATCTTTTTTGCCCTCTGGCCAGATAAGGAGACGCGTTCAAGCCTTTGCACAATCACACAACAATTCAAAGACGAAAAATTTCGTCTGGTAAAGAAATCAAATCTACACATCACCCTGGAATTTCTTGGAGAAGTTTCAGAAGATGTCTTGCAACAACTTGTTGAAAAATCGAATTGTATCCAGGCAGAACCATTTCAGATAGAACTCACGAGAATTGGCTGGTGGAGAAAACCGGGTGTGCTATGGATTGGTACGCAGCATAATCCAGAACAATTGATTCATCTCGTGGCATCAATAAAACAAATTGTCGAACAGCAAGGTCTGGAAACAGACAAACGACCTTATGAACCACATGTCACAATTGCCAGAAAGGTAAAACAGGTTCAGTTGCCAAAACAATCATTTGATATTCGTTGGCAGGTCAACAGCTTTGTTTTGGTTATATCTAAACCGACCAATTCAGGTGTCGAATACCATGTTATTCACGAGTGGCCTTTGACATAACAATCATATAACTGTCTACAAGAATTAAATATGTGGAATTCTAAGTGTGCGCAAGATGTTGGTCTAGATGATGATCAATGAGTATCTTGATTTTATTAAATGATTCTTCGACAGACTGTTCATCTGGTTGGACTATTAGTTCGGGGTTTTCAGGTCTTTCATATGGGTCATTAATACCAGTGAAATGATCAATCTCGGCAGCACGGGCTTTTTTGTATAATCCTTTGGGATCTCTTTGTTCGCAAATCTCAAGAGGAGTATCAACGAATATCTCTATAAAATTTGTACATTGCTGCCTGACAAAATGGCGCGATTCTTTATAGGGAGAAATAAACGAGGCAACAACAATAACATTATTTTTTTCAAGCAAAGAGGCCAGATAACCGACACGTTTGATGTGTTCATTGCGATCCTCTTCCAGGAATCCTGTCTTCGGGAAAATAGAACGGACTTTATCCCCGTCTAGTTGTTCAACGTGCAGGCCTCGTTTAACCAGGTATTCATAGGTTTTCTCTGCCAAAGTGCTTTTACCCGAACCAGATAATCCGGTAAACCAGATAACACAGGGTTGAATCATACGTCGGCCGAATTTTATTTTGTTCCAGACCCTCTCATGGAAAAAATAAATTATAATTTTGGCAACGACTTCAATACTACCCACAGCAATAGCCAATACCAATTCCCCGGTCAATATATATACAATGATTGCTGTAGTTAAGGTGGCTATCGTCCGCCATGAAATTGTCTTGGCGGCAGAACGGCCTTTACTATCAAAATACATCGACATATTAAATTAATCCTGATTAAGCTAAAGAGAGGGCAGATTTATCCGAGGCGAAATTTACCAGATAAAATTATAATAATTCAAATTAATTAAAGGCCCAGGCCGCAAAAGGCTCAATTTCGTCCCGATTCACAATGATTAATTGATACTTTGTTGGATTCAATGAGTGATCGTCAGTGGTATCGACAGATAACTGCTGTAACAGGTAACCAATCAAGGCACGCCTGATCTTGATTTCAATGATGTCACTCTCAGCGCCGTAATCCATTAGCAGGCTGGTTTGCTTTTTATCATCCAGATTTGGATGGGGTGCCAGTTGCAGGGTGATGATCTCTACCCAATCATCATCGTACTGGGCACTGGATTCAGCAAGCTGCTCAAGGCACGTCGCATCTTCCAGGCGGGACAAGACGAAATCCCTGAAATCGAAGCTATCTTCATTATAGGCACGAACATGCCAACGGAAACCGGTGTTGACCAGGGCATGTGGTTCTATAATACGGCTTTTATCACTAGTGCTATCGGAAAGTGAATGGTAACTAACTTTTAGTTTTTTATGGTTACGAATGGCCCGTGTAACTTGTGCAAGCACGGGCTTGTCGGGCAATCGGTTCGGCAGTGTTAATGAGTCGACGGGAATTCCGAAGATGGCACTATCCTGATTCGGTCCACCCACCACGGACAGATTGGCTTCAATCATAGGTAAAACGACTGCGGGGGACAGATCAGCAAAGACTTCCTTGAAAGCAGACGTGGGCACAAAGCCGAAGACATTGTGTTTGTATAACAGGTTTTCCGGGGCGATATCATTATAAAACTTCAGGTCTTTAGTGGCGGCTGCATCCGAAATACCAAATGCCCTGGCAACATCACTACGGGTCACGACACCCGTGTAATAAGCCATTAACTCTATGTATTGCAATCTCTGGCGAGTCGCCCATTTAATCTCGTTTAGCATCATTTTGCTGTCATCGTGCCCAATCGGTAGAAATCCCGGAAATTATACTAAAGCTAATAATACCTATATATAATATATTACATAGTATTAAATATGTAGGTAGTAAAAAGTATTGACATTGGCAAAAGTATAACCTATATTCTCTATCAAGATGACCGTTCTGAGGGATGGTCAGGAGATTTTTGGAAGTACCCGGTTAGTTAAACCTGATATTAAATGGAGAATTAAAATGGCTACAGCAGCAGCGGTTGAAGATGATAAGAAAAGAGCATTAGAGATGGCCTTGAGTCAAATTGAAAAACAGTTTGGTAAGGGCGCAGTGATGAAAATGGGAGACCAGTTAGTTGCAAGGATACCGACTGTCAGTACCGGATCATTAGGTCTTGATGTTGCCCTGGGTGTTGGTGGTTTGCCCTACGGACGTGTTGTTGAGATTTACGGCCCTGAATCATCAGGTAAAACAACGCTCACCTTGTCAGTCATCGCCGAGGCACAAAAGCAGGGTAAGACATGTGCCTTTATTGATGCAGAACATGCACTGGATCCCATCTATGCAGAAAAATTGGGTGTGAATATCGATGATTTACTGGTTTCACAACCCGATACAGGTGAACAGGCACTCGAAATTTGTGACATGTTGGTTCGTAGTGGTGCGGTTGAACTTGTGGTGATCGATTCAGTTGCAGCGCTGGTTCCAAAAGCAGAAATAGAGGGTGAGATGGGTGCTTCACACATGGGGCTTGCTGCTCGTTTGATGTCACAGGCATTAAGGAAATTAACCGGCAACATCAAACGCGCGAATTGTTGTGTCATTTTTATTAATCAGATACGAATGAAAATAGGGGTCGTGTTTGGAAACCCGGAAACAACAACTGGTGGTAATGCACTGAAGTTTTATTCATCTGTGCGTCTGGATATTCGTCGAATTGGTGCACTCAAGAAAGGCGATGAAATCGTCGGTAACGAAACACGGGTCAAGGTGGTTAAGAATAAAGTAGCACCGCCATTCAAGCAGGCGGAATTTGATATCCTGTATGGTGAAGGAATATCCCGCCATGGTGAGATAGTAGACCTGGGTGTCAAGCAGGGCTTGATAGACAAAGCGGGTGCCTGGTACAGCTATAAAGAGACCCGTATCGGACAGGGCAAAGATAACGTGCGCAACTTTCTGAAAGAGAACCCTGAAATCTCAGATGAAATAGAGGCACAGATAAGAGAAGAACTCATGCCTACTGTTACAGATAAATCCCAGCCTGCTGGGACTAAAGAAGCCAAAGAAGCTGAAGTAAGCAAAGAAGAGGCCGCCGCCTGAGTAGTGAAATGAACACCGAACGCCAGGAAGTCTTACAGCGGGCCTGTGACTTCCTGGCCAGGCGTGAACACTCACGTAAAGAGCTTCAGCAAAAACTCTCCCGAAGATGCGAGGATGAAGCCTTAATCGAAGAGTTGCTGGACAAGCTTGCAGATGAAGGCCTGCAATGTGATGAACGCTTCACTGAAAGTTTTGTGCATCACCGTGTTAATAATGGCAAGGGGCCATTGAAGATCAAGCAGGAATTAAATCAACGCGGTGTGGATCAAAATATCATTTCAATCTATCTGGATTCTGCAGAGTTTGACTGGCTGACTCTGGCTAAAGAAGTGAGAGCAAAAAAATATGGCATCGAGGCACCTGCTGATTATCAAAAGCAGGCATTACAATCTCGATTCCTATATAGTCGCGGTTTTAGTAGTGAACATATAAGCCGACTATTCAGAACAGATTAAGCCAGATAGATAAAACATGAAAAGCAGTTCAGAGATACGCAGTGCCTTTCTCGATTATTTTCGTGATAAAGATCATGAAATTGTGGCCAGTAGTTCTCTGGTTCCGGGCAATGATCCGACCTTGCTTTTTACCAACGCCGGAATGGTTCAGTTCAAGGATGTTTTCCTCGGCATAGATAAACGCCCATATGACAAGGCAGCAACTTCACAGCGCTGTGTGCGTGCCGGTGGCAAACATAACGATCTCGAGAATGTAGGTTATACCGCACGTCACCATACCTTCTTTGAGATGCTTGGAAATTTCAGTTTTGGTGACTATTTCAAGCGTGATGCCATTATCTATGCCTGGGATTTTTTGACAAAAGAGTTAGGCATTCCCGAAACACGGCTCTGGGTCACGGTATTTGAAGACGATGATGAAGCTGCAGACATCTGGTTGAACGAAATAGGTGTTGCAAAAGATCGTTTTAGTCGATGTGGCGAGAAAGATAATTTCTGGCAGATGGGAGACACAGGCCCCTGTGGTCCCTGCACTGAAATATTTTATGATCATGGTGAAGATATTCCCGGTGGACCACCCGGCAGTCCTGATCAGGAAAGCGATCGTTATGTCGAGATCTGGAACCTGGTGTTTACCCAATATAATCGTGATGCAAAAGGCAAGCTGAATCCGATTCCTTCACCCTCGGTTGATACAGGTATGGGGCTGGAACGTGTTACTGCGGTGGTACAGGGTGTTCATAATAATTATGACATCGATCTGTTCAAGTCATTGATCGCGTCGATCAAATCTCTTATCAAGGGTGATGTTACCGAGACAGTTTCCTTACAAGTTGTTGCCGATCACATTCGCTCCTGTGCATTTCTGATTACAGATGGGGTAGTGCCTGCCAATGAAGGGCGTGGTTATGTATTGCGCAGGATTATCCGGCGTGCCATCAGGCATGGAAATAAACTGGGTTTGACTGAGCCATTTTTCCATAAACTGGTATCACCGTTGAATGACTTAATGGGAGAGGCCTACCCGGAACTTGATGAAAATTGTGAGCGCGTCAGTCAGGTTCTCCTTAAAGAAGAGCAACGCTTCGCGGAGACCCTGGAGCAGGGATTAAAACACCTGGAAGTTGCTATCAAGGAGATGAAAGGTTCAGTCATTTCAGGTGATGTCGTATTCATGCTCTATGATACCTACGGATTCCCGGTTGATTTAACCGCCGATGTCGCCCGGGAAAAAGGGCTGCAGGTTGACCAGGCCGGATTCGAAGTCGAAATGGAAGCGCAAAGAACGCGCGCCCGTGCTTCCAGCCAGTTCGGCGCGGTTAGCAGTCAGTTCAAGCTTGATGGTTACGTTGCCACCGGCTTTCTCGGTTATGAGCAAAGCTCGGCTAATGCCCGGGTGCTGGCGATTCTGCAAAATGGAGATTCGATAGATCAACTGGAAAATGGTGACGAGGCGATTCTGGTGCTGGATCAAACCCCGTTTTACGCGGAATCCGGGGGCCAGGTCGGAGATATCGGATCGATAAAGTGCGGCGAAGGCGAATTCAGGGTTGTCGACACGCAAAAGCAAAATGATGTGTATTTGCACATCGGTTCGCTACGAAGTGGCGAAATCTCCGTTGGTGATAGCATCGAAACCCGGATCGACGAGGACTACCGTCACCGCATCATGCTCAATCATTCGGCGACTCATTTAATGCATGCTGCCTTAAGGCACAGGCTCGGTGATCACGTACAACAGAAGGGGTCGTTGGTCGACGCCGACAAGTTGCGCTTTGACTTTTCACATTACCAGCCGCTCGAGCAGGATGAGATAGTCGAAATCGAAACCCAGGTCAATCAGCAGATCCGCGGCAACTTGCCAACCAGCGCCGAAGTCATGGATATGGAATCGGCTAAAAAATCAGGTGCGATGGCGCTGTTTGGCGAAAAGTACGGCGATGAAGTTCGGGTACTGAAGATTGGCTCAAATTCCA
>JAIVVP010000083.1:0-6650 GCA_049189775.1 Gemmatimonadota bacterium
GCGAAAGTCAGGCTTATAGGAAATCTGAAAATCAGGATAGGTTTCTTTTATTTTATTAAATATTTCCTCCGGGCTAAAACTCATTGCCGCCAGGTTATAGCTCGATCTTATTTTTACCTTATCCGCTGGCACCTGCATAATATCAATGGTTGCATTTACGGCGTCTTCCATAAACATCATTGGCAGGTAAGCATCTTTGTTAAGAAAGCATTCATAATCTTCTCCCTGAATTGCTTTATAAAAAATATCGACGGCATAATCAGTTGTGCCACCACCCGGTAAAGATTTATAGCCAATTAGGCCAGGGTAACGTAAACTGCGTACATCAACACCGTATTTTTCATGATAGTACTCACACCAACGCTCACCGGCAAGTTTAGAAATTCCATAAACAGTATTTGATGAGTATCTGATTGCGACAGGTGAGCAGTTACTCCAGCCAGTGGTATATCAGCTTCCGGAAGGTTTTTAATTGGTTCTGGAAATATTTGGTTCATAGCTTTACTTCCTAAAAAGTCAGTATTAACCAACCGGGCAATGGTTCCGTGTTTGAGTACGATTTTGCTGTCGATACTAAGTTCCACAGCAACCAGATTATCTTTATTCTGCAAAATTTCTATGGTACTTACCCTCCCAATACTTAAACCATTAATTACTACAGGGTTGGAGATCGTAAGTCCATCAATATTTGTATAAAGTGCATAATAATTTTTGGTCTTTTCAAAAATATCTATGCCTTTTAAAAAGTTAAAACCAAAATAAAGAACCGTAATGGAGACAACCGCAAGTAAACCTACTTTAAATTCCTTGGAAAATTTCACGTATAAAAATTTTAGTTGATGGTTGATTCGATTTCATTTTTATAATCTCTGAACGCCCTAAAAAGCCCTGATGCAATCAATGTTTGGCCATAGGCATCATTCAGGTATTTTTCTTCATTTTTGTTACTCAAATATCCAGTTTCAACCAATACACTAGGCATTGAGGTTCTATACAAAACCCAAAATCCGGCTTGTCTTACTCCTCTGCTTTTTCGTTTGACGCGTTCTTTGAATTGCTTCTCAATTTTTTCAGCCAACAACACCAACCAAGCAAACGGCCTACTATAAGACGAGTTGCGCGGTGCTGCCAGTGCCAGAAGCATGTCTAGCGGGGCACGCACGCGAAACAGAGTGAGAATACTGCTCGTCCCCCATTGCCCCGCAAGACGCTGAGCGGGGCTGGGTTGTTGAGACGGGGAATCTAGCGAGATTATTGCGCGTACCCGGGTTGACACGGGTGAATAAGCGGTTACAATCCGGATATCAAGATGATTCTGCTCAACAACCAGATCTACGGATTGACCAAGGGCCAGTCATCACCTACATCGCCCAAGGGACTCAAGACCAAGACCAGCCCTTATGGAACCGAGGACAACCCGATCCAGCCACTCAATCTGGCCCTGGCCATGGGCGCTACCTTTGTCGCGCGGGTGAGCGACAAGGACAACCCGATGATCGAGGAAGTCCTTGAGGCAGCCCGCCTGCACCAGGGGGCCGCCCTGATCGAGGTGCTGCTTAACTGCATCACCTTTCACGATGGCGCCTTCGATCCGGTGAGCAACAGGAAAACCCGTGCCGAGCACACCATCTCCCTGGAACACGGTGAGCCAATGGTCTTTGGCGCCAACCGGGACCAGGGCTTGCGGCGTCGCCACGACGGCCGCCTGGAGGTGGTGGCCCTGGAAACACCGGACCTCACCGAGGCGGATATCCTGGTGAACCCTGCCACCAGGTTGGAAAACGTGGAAATGAAATTACATACTGCGGCTGCAAAATATATTCGTACTTTTGAGTTTTTTGATAAATCAGCTCGAATTGATATAGGCCAGGGCTACCAGGAAGGGGATTGGACAGGGCTGGTGGATGGTGTTCCAGCCTCAACCTCAAGAAATGGTTTGTCGGACACTATGGTACGATTTGCCGTCAACCTGTACGGAGCGCCGCCTTTAAGCGGCAAGGAGTATGTAGCTTACCGGTCCAAAGTGGGTGTTGAAACCATCGTTGGTATGGGACTGGTGATGCGCCTTCCCACGGGTGATTACAAGGACGATAAACTGATCAACCTGGGTAAAAACCGGTTTACCTTCCGACCTCAAGTTGGCGTTACTCATATTCGAGGAAAATGGACAGCAGAATTGACCGCTGATGCAGCATTCTTCACAGAGAATGATGAGTTCTTTAATGGCAATACACTGGAACAGGATCCACTGTTCGTTATTCGTGCAAACTTCATACACACATTCCGACCAGGGTTTTGGGCAAGTGCGGGTATTGGTTATGACTATGGCGGTGAAAACAGTGTCAATGGGATCGACAGCGACAACAGGATGCAGGAAATTGGCTGGGCAGTAGCTCTTGCCTATCCTATAAATCGTCGTGCTGGCATCAGTGTGAAATATATTGGTACGCGGACACAGGAATCAACGGGGCTTGATACTGATACCATAACAGCCGGCATATCTTTTGCCTGGTGAACGAATACAGTCATAGTTAACAGCTAACGGCGTGCTATGGCGTCCTTTTTTGATTAATTATTGATTCCCGTGGATAATTCGCCCGTAGACAAATGTATTGACGTAATTTATTCACAAGAAGCACACACCGAATTCGAAGCACTTATTTAATACTTTTTTAAAATTATAGGGGTTCCAGGAGAAATGGATCAATACTACAGACTAGTCGTTGTCCTCATATTATTTACCTTTGCCGGGTGTACTGCCCACTATCCAGTCAACGAACCTATAACATCGATTGATAAAAGTGCAGGTTATCGACTTGGAAGCGAACATGGTCATCCAGATCAATCAGAGACTTTGACAGTAATCATGGCTTTTTCCGGAGGCGGCACCAGGGCAGCCGCCTATTCTTACGGTGTTCTGGAAACCCTTCGAGATATTGAAATAAACTGGGAAGGTAAGCAAAGAAAATTACTTCATGAGGTTGATAGTATTTCTTCAGTGTCTGGAGGTAGTTTTACGGCAGCGTACTATGGTCTGTTCGGTGAACGTATTTTTGAAGATTTCGAGGGAAAATTTCTTAAGGTAGATGTGCAGGGTCATTTGACGAGTAGCTTTTTGAACCCCTTTACCTGGTTCACGACGGGGTCTACATATTATGGGCGTAGTGATTATGCCGCGGAGTATTATGATGAGATTCTGTTTGAAGGCAAGACGTTCGGGGACATGGAAAAACGGACAGATACTCCCGTAATACAAATTAATGCCACCGAGGTATCGTCCAGCACCCAGTTTACCTTCCTGCAGGGAATGTTTGATATATTGTGTTCCGATTTATCAGCTTTCCCGGTGTCACGAGCAGTTGCTGCATCATCTGCAGTACCTGTATTGTTTAGTTCGATTACCCTTAACAATCGTGCGGGTACCTGTGGTTTTGAAATGGGTCCAGCAGCGCTGGCCGCTCTTAATGACCCTGAACCCTTTTCCAGGCGCCGACACCTTCTTGAGAAATACGTTAGATATCTTGACAGCGAGACCAATCCTTATCTGCATCTTTATGACGGTGGCCTGACAGATAACCTGGGTATTCGTCCCGGACTGAATCGTTTGGCAATAGCTGATGATACATGGGGATTCGTTAAAGCCAGGGGTGCGGGTGATACCAGGCGCCTGGTTTTTATCGTTGTCAATGCTCAATCTGAATCAAAAACACTGTATAGCGCTTCGGCAAGCCCGGTACCATTGATGGATGCTGTATTAGGTGCGACTTCGATCCCATTGAATGAATATACATTTGAGTCCCTGGTTACATTGCATTTCACAATTGAGAAGTTTGAAAAAGACATTGTTACGGGCCGTTGTGCTGATGAGGAATTTAAAAAAGGTAAATCGTATGATTGTGCAGATTTCAAGGCGTACATGGTTTATGTCGACCTTGACCAGGTGACAGATAAGGAAAAAAGAAATCGCCTGAAGGGATTGCCAACGTCTTTTGTACTGCAACCAGAACAAGTCGATGAATTGCGTGGAGCGGCCAGGGAAGTATTAACAAATAATAAAAATCTTAAGCTATTCATGGATGAATTATAATGCTTGCTGTGTCTGGGGTAATTATTAAAAAAGAGGCACCTATTTATGATTAACTTATTTATGCGGTTCATGATATTTATCCCGATGGTCGTGTTGTTAAATCCGGTTTATGCCGAGACTGCATTGCTTGACGTCAAGGTACGCCATGACAGGAAATTTGACTTCAGTCAGCTGAATAATAATTACCAGTGGGTAAAACGAAAGGACTCTTCCAGGGATCTTGTGGCATCAACCGATCCTGATATCAATGAGTATTTTTTATCAGTTGTTAATAAAAACCTGGCAGCCAGGGGTTACCAACAGGCCTTTGATGGTAGTGCAAGCTTTGGTGTGGATTATGAAATTATTATCAAGTCGAGTGGGGCCCAGAAATCACTGGAGGATTATTCTGAGCAGATTAGAAATAAAAGATTAAGCAGGACCAGTATACCAAGCCTTCCCAATATCAAGAATATGAAAGAGGGCACCATCGTCTTAAACATCATGAATATGGAAACGGGTTACCTGATCTGGATAGGCTATGCAGAGGCAGTAGTCGTCGAAAAGAAGAACAGGGAAGAATTGATTGATCAGGCGATTTCAAAAATGCTCGCTGAATTTCCACCCAAATAATATTTTTAATATATACAAATATGCCATTAGTAAATATATCAATATTAAAAGGTAAATCACCGGAATACATCAAGGCAGTTGCCGATGGTATTAATTCTGCTGTCATCGAAACCATGGGTTTTCCTGATGACGATCGCTATCAAATTATTCATGAACTTGAGCCACACTGTTTACAATTACAGGAGCGGACCGGTGATCGTGTCATGATGCACCTGACCATGAGGGCAGGCCGATCGGATGAATCAAAACAGGCTTTTTATGCCAAAGTGGTTGAAAATCTTGCCGCTGATCCGGGCATTGATCCCGCAAATGTATTGATCACGATTGTTGAAAATCACGATATCGACTGGTCGTTCCGTGATGGTGTTGCTTCATTTATGGTTTAAGACTACAAACAGGGCAGTTCGGATCTTTGTTGAGTTTCGCGGTGTGCCATTCCATATGCATGACATCCAGCAGTAATAACCTGCCTTCCAGTGTTTCTCCCAGGTTCATTATAATCTTCATGGCCTCACAGGCCTGAATGCTGCCGACAATCCCGAGTAAGGGAGAGATCACCCCATTGGCCGTACAGGTTTGCTCTACTTCTGCTTCGTTACCATACAGGCAGCGATAACAGGGCGAGTCTTCATGGCGACTATCAAAGACACTGACCTGTGCCTCAAAACGAATCGCGGCACCGGACACCAGGGGGATTTTATGTTTCACACAGGCATCATTGATGGCAAAGCGTGTTTGAAAGTTATCGCTACAATCGAGTACGACGGTAGATGATTTTATCTGTTGTTCCAGTTCTTCATTTTCAATCTTGTGATCAATTTTTGTAACCTGTATTTCAGGATTAAGCTCAAGCAGATGTTCTGCAGCCGAGTCTACCTTGAGCCGGCCAATATCTTTGGTTGCATGTACTATTTGTCTTTGCAGGTTGGAGATATCAACTTCATCAAAATCGACCAGAACAAGATGCCCGACACCAGCCGCAGCAAGATAAACAGATGAAGATGAACCCAGCCCACCCAGTCCTATGATCAGGACACGCGCATCTGCCAGTCGTTGCTGACCTTCAGCATCTATTTCCGGCAGCATCATTTGTCTGCTGTAGCGTAGTAGTTGGTCGTTATCCATCAGTATGTCCCTATGGTCATTCTATCTTGCCCGGATAGATCCTGAAACGTTTTAAGCTGTTTGAAGTCGTGTTTCAGGAAGGCCTCCTGAACTAATGGCTTTTGATCATAACCATGTTCAATTAACAGGCAAGCGTCGCTGGCAAGATAGTGCTTTGCATTCTCAACAATCATATTAATTGCCTGCATCCCATCAGCACCAGCAACAAGTGCAAGCTCAGGTTCAAATCGCACATCCCCCTGTGATAAATGTTCATCGTCCTGTTTGATATAAGGAGGATTACTCACAATCAAATCAAATGATTGCAAGGGTATGTTTTGATACCAGTTACTGAGATAAAACTGAATGTTTTCTATTTGATGAGTTTCAGCATTTTTCTTTGCTATCGCTAAGGCATTTTTATTAATGTCGGTGGCAACGATCTTGCAGTCTGGTCTTTCGGAGGCAATAGCAATGGCAATAGCACCGCTGCCTGTGCCGAGGTCCAGGATATTAAATGCAGCATTATCAGGAATCATCTGTAGCGCTGTTTCCACCAATAGCTCTGTTTCCGGTCTTGGAATCAAGGTGTCCTTATTGACAGCCAATTCCAGAGACCAGAATTCTTTCTTGCCTGTGAGATGGGCTATCGGGTGACCCTGCTGTCGTTGTTCAATCAAGGACTGGAATAATACTGACTTATCTTCAGGAACAGTTTGCTCTGGATGTGAATAAATTCTGCAGCGGCTGAATTGCATGAGATCACAGAACAATATTTCTGCGTCCAGCCGCGCACTCTCGGAACTGTTAATGTTTTGTTCCGCTTTCTGTAATAATTCTGTGATAG
>JAIVVP010000084.1:0-6582 GCA_049189775.1 Gemmatimonadota bacterium
AGGAAGAAAACGGGATGTTCAGCTATAAATCAAAAATACAATCCGAGATGCTGGAATTCTGTAGTAAAGAAATTCTGAAGTATATCCCTGAAGAAAAGTTTTACCCTTGCCAGGATATTCTCTGACAAGATGTCGCCTGATCAAGATTATTTATTTGTTACGTTTACGATCTATCTACTGCTGATGTTGGGAATAGGCATTGTTGCCTGGACCAGAACAAATGATTTATCAGACTACATCCTTGGTGGCAGAAAACTGGGATATTGGACCACTGCCTTAAGTGCCGGGGCATCAGATATGAGTGCCTGGTTACTACTTGGCTTACCAGGTTATGCCTATGTCGCAGGTTATGAAGCGATATGGATTGCTGTTGGTCTAATGTTGGGAACAACTTTGAACTGGTTTCTTGTGGCGCCAGGATTACGACAGCAAAGTGAAGCCATGGGTAATGCTCTGACTATTCCTGAGTTTTTTGAGAATAGATTTGAGGACAAAACTCATACCATAAGAACTATTTCGGCCATATTTATTTTATTTTTCTTCATTTTTTATACCAGCTCCGGACTAATCGCTGGTGGAAAATTATTCGAATCTGTATTTAATCTCCCTTACCACTGGGCAGTGATTACGGGGACGGTCGCCATCCTCATCTATACAACGCTGGGTGGATTTCTGGCAGTCTCCTGGACAGATTTATTTCAGGGTTTACTGATGTCTCTGGCACTCGTTATCACCGCACTCTATGCACTGGATATGTCTGGTGGCTGGCAAGCAACACAGTCGGCCATGACCATGCACAATATTGCATTGACTGATCTATTTCTAAGCTCAGACAATCAAGCACTCAGTACACTAGGCATTGTTTCACTACTGGGCTGGGGACTGGGTTATTTTGGCCAACCACATATCCTGGCAAGATTCATGGCGATTCGTTCTCACACCATGATCCCGAGTGCCCGAAACATTGCACTTGTCTGGACCTCAGTCGGTCTGACCTGTGCATTGCTGATTGGCTTCTGCGGTATTGCACTTGCAGAAATAAACCTGACAGGGTCAGACAGTGAAAAAGTATTTATTGAAATTGTTCAGCTATTATTTCATCCAGTTCCTGCGGGGATATGTCTGGCAGCCATACTCGCCGCCATCATGAGTACTGCGGATTCGCAATTACTGGTTGCTTCAGCGGCCTTTACTGAAGATTTATACCAGGCCCTGTTTAAAAAAACGGCCTCGCAGACAAGATTAATCGCAATTGGACGCATGATGGTAATCTGCATTGCCCTGCTCGCATGTTTAATGGCATTGCATCAGGAGGAAACTGTCCTGGGCATGGTTGCCTACGCATGGGCTGGGTTTGGTGCTGCATTCGGCCCTGTGATATTGCTCTGCCTGTTCTGGAAAAAACTGACACTAGTGGGGGCAATCGGTGGAATCATTACCGGGGCAACAACCGTTATTCTATGGCACCAGCTTGATAGCGGCATTTTCACACTCTACGAGCTGGTTCCTGCCTTTTTCCTGTCAACTATCATCTGTATCTCGCTAAGTCTGGGTAAAAGTTGATTCTTACATTTACACATAAATTATAGTGACTTACTGCCAAAATGTGTCTCTTCTATCTCTATATTGAGACATAATTGCCTATTGGTTCCTATCCTATATGGGGTATATATTTGCCACTATAATTAGTACGGGGTGGGTAATGGCTCATATTATGACTTGGATCACATTTTCTTTATATATTCCGAGAACTTCATCACATTAAGTGTATATTCTCTCCTGGCTTGAAAATTTTTCCTTTGATTTGCAATACAAGTAACTAATTAACAACAAATAGTTACGACCTCATGACAAGTGCTATGCAAAAAAAAATAAAAGCAAGAAGACTGGAAATATTATACGGGCAGTCGTATTCAAACCTGTTTTTATCAAGCTTACTCGCCGTTTCCATGGCGTTTGTCTTCAGAAATCATTTATCTCAGGAATCTATCCTTGCATGGCTGTTAGTTTTTACCTGTTTAACCGGGTTTAGACTGTATCGCTCACACGCATTTTTAAACTCGGAAAATACCTCATCAAATCCAGACTACTGGTTTTCGTGGCATCTCGCTGGTGTCATCATATCCGGGCTTATCTGGGGTGGTTTTATCCTCCTGCTGGTACAGTCTGCAGATAATACTTACCTTAGTCTGGCGACAATGTGTGCCGCTGGTCTTTGTGCAGGTGCTGCAACCGCCTATTCAGCATCCTTGATTTCATTTTTAGTGTTCTCAATTCCCTTACTATCTCCAATAGGTGGATTTCTTGTTTTATCTGAACAGCCAACGACCAGTACGCTGGGTTATTTTATCTTTTTATTCCTGATAGCCATTATTGCTATCACATATCGATCAAATAAATCAATGACATCCTCTTTGGGATTAGAAATAGAAAAAGAAGATCTTCTCGCTGCCCTGGAAAATGAAAAACAACAGGTAATAGATACCAACAAGAATCTTGAGAAAGATATACAGAAGAAAATACAAATAGAGGCAAAATTACTCTATGAAAAGAAAAGTGCAGAAGATATTTCTGACAAACTAAGGGCATTGTCTACCCAGGATGGTTTAACGGGAATTAATAATCGCCGCCGTTTCGATGAAGCACTTTACGATGAATGGTATCGTGCAGTGCGTCTATCAACTCCTTTATCACTTATCATATGCGATATTGATAAATTCAAGGAATATAATGATACTCACGGTCACCTGGCTGGAGATCAATGTCTAATCAGGATTGCACATCTGATTGATGACTACGCCAGACGTACAATAGATGTCGCAGCCCGATTTGGAGGCGAAGAATTCGCTATTATTTTGCCCGACACTGACGGCGAAGATGCTAAAAAAATCGCAGAACAAATGAGAATGGCAATCATCGCCCTTGCCCTACCCCATGGCGTGTCATCAGTTGCAGATGTCGTGACCGCCAGTTTTGGTGTGCATACGACTACCCCTGAAAAAGATGTTCTTCCTGATACCTTGATTGACTGCGCTGACAAAGCCATGTATCAGGCCAAGGGACAGGGTCGTAACAGGGTTGTTACATACAAAGATAATACTGAAAACCAGGACTAGAGAACCAGGATTAGTTCGGGCTGAAAATTTCATTGAAGATGTTTCTTGTTTTTTTGGTCATGTTTCTATATTCATCCATGAATTGCCCTGCTGCATTTTCAAAATTGTCATCCAGATAATTCATTGAACGCACCAGCCCAATATTTTTAGCCATGTCCTTTGGAAAGGTACTGATTGATTTCATATCAAATACACGTATATGACTTTCTATAGTTTTCAGATAATCATATGACTCTAATAGAAACTCACTAACTTCATTATCAATTTTCCCTGCCGCAGATAAATTTCTTAATGCTGTTCGGGTGCTGGATGTCCGCAATGACGTATCCTCATGGCCATGCAAGAGTTGCAGATAATGTGTCAGGAAATCGATATCCATAATTCCCCCTTCCCCACGCTTTATATCATATGTCCCCTGTTTGCTTCCCAGTTCATCAACCACCAGCTTGCGCATATCTATAATCTCAGCTCGTAAAATCTTCTCGTCAAATTTCTGGTAAATAGAAGATTCAACTTGAGCTAATGCTGAACTTGCGATCTTTCCATTATCAACTACTGCACGGCAACGCGTAATCATCTGCCGTTCCCATATCTCACGTTCTCCCTTGTGATAATCAACGAAAGATTGCGCACCCGTAACCAATAAGCCTGAATTACCGTGAGGTCGCAAACGCATATCTACTTCATACAATAATCCAGCGGGTGATAATAATCCGATAATACGCATTAATTTACGGACAAATGTCGAAACCTTATAGGCCAAATCCTGAGAGCCTCCCGGATAAAGAAATATCAAATCCAGATCAGAACCAAAATTCATTTCATCCCCGGCCATCCTGCCCATGGAAAGAATGGCAATATTTTCTAATATCTCAACATCATCAGCTGCAAGAATCTGAATAGCACAGGATAAGGTAGCTTCGGCAAGGCTGGTAAGCGCAGATTCAATTTCTTCTTGCTTATGTGACTCTGAAAGTTGCGCCAACAGGATTGCCAGCATGATTTCATTTTTGCGTATTTTAAGTGTTTCGAATTGAGTTTCCTGATCTGCGCCCGGCGACATCTTCATAAAGTCATCTGTCAATGATGCCGATGTAAAATCCAGCGTCCGTGGTTCATCGAAAATGTCTGCTATTTCACGTCCTCGAAAAAATACAAATCGTGTGAAATACCAACTGGCCCCGAAAAGCGAGATAAGTAAATCCTGATTTTCCGGGCATCGTCCCCACTGGTTTTTCTCAGACAAGGCCAGCCATCGTTCCAGACTTGAGTTTGCGACGTCCTGGTGCCAGGCCTTTGCAAGCGCGTCTTGAAAAGTATCTGTAGATGCCATTAAATCTCCTGCCCTTTTAACAAGATCTTGTCAAAACACGCCTTCGCAACATTTCGCTGACTGATTAAATATTTATTAAAATTATCCAGGCTCACACTGTGGTCAGCATCAACAAAACCCAATGAACGGGCAATAACGAGTCTTTTCTCTTCATCATCAGGAAGGTCATGTACCTGTAATTCATCAACCATTTGCAAACGATTTTCCAGTCGTCTTAAAAACAAATAACTCTCGCGAATATTCCTTGCTTCATCAGCATCAATCAGACCTATCTCTACCATACTAGTCAACAGCTTTAATGTGTTTGTCTGTTGTAGCTCCGGGTGTAGTCTGGCATTGACTATTTGCAGCACCTGAATAAAAAATTCGATATCGCGGATACCACCGTCGCCCATTTTAACATTCCAGGATCCCTGCTTCTGTCTGATCTCTGCCATCTCTGTCTTGATGCCGATGAATCTTTCCAGATCATCCAGCCCGAGGATATTTCTATACCTAAATGGATGTAGACGCTCAAGCAGATCGTTACCCAATGACGATGAACCAGCAACAAATCTTGCGCGTAACCATGCAAATCTTTCCCACGCTTCAGTACTTGCTTCATAGTAATGCTCAGTATCGTCTATAGGCATCACCAGAGGTGCACTTCTACCCCAGGGCCGCAGGTTTAAATCAACGCGGTAAAGAAATCCTGTTGCTTTAATTTCTTCAAGATAACGATTAAAGAGGCGAATACGTTGTATGACTGCAGAATGATATTCATTCACATCGCCATCAATATCTTCTCTGTTGGCACAGACAAAAATCAGATCAACATCGGAACTATAATTCAGTTCCTGTGCACCTAATTTACCCATTGCAAACAGGGCCATGGGCACATCTTTGTCTGACCACTTGAGTTCCTGATCCGCATCGATTAGTTTCAGTGCCTTGTTCAATATCACATCAGCCAGTTCGCTCAGTGCCAATAATATCTGTTCATAGGCAACTTGATTATAGATATCCAGAGAGGTAATTCGTAACAGCTCCCGGTATTTTAATGCCCTCAAGCCTTCTATATCTGACACTTTTTCAATATTGATCAGTTCGCTGATTTCCGAGCCTATCAGGTGAATTGCTTCTGGCTCACGACACAGGTAGTGAAAAAGAAAATTAGACACAGCAATGATATGTACAAGAACCCGTGTGAATTCAACCGGTTTTTCACTTAAAACATCACACACAGTATCTTCCTGCAGCAGGCGTTCCAGCCTTAAATTTGCAAGCTCAGGGTTGGGGGATTGATCCAGTAGATCTTTGTATTTGGAAATCACAAGAATGATTACTGATCTATACTGGAAATTAGCCCGAAAAACTCATTCTGGCTAGTCTACCGTATTGTATATCTCGCCACCCTTGTCCCTGAATTCTTCAGCCTTTTCACTCAAGCCTTTATCCAGGGCCTCATCAACATCATCAAGACCCAGAGAATCTGCATAATCCCTGACATCCTGTGTGATTTTCATTGAGCAAAAATTAGGCCCGCACATAGAACAAAAGTGTGCAACCTTGTGGCCTTCTTTAGGCAAGGTTTGATCGTGAAATTCTCTTGATCGATCAGGATCCAGACTAAGGTTAAATTGATCTTCCCAGCGAAATTCAAATCGTGCCTTTGATAAGGCATTGTCCCTTATTTGCGCAGCAGGATGCCCCTTACCCAGGTCAGCTGCATGCGCTGCGATTTTATAGGTAATAATGCCGTCTTTGACATCATCCTTATCAGGTAAACCAAGATGTTCCTTGGGGGTGACATAACACAACATGGCTGTTCCATACCAGCCAATCATCGCTGCACCAATAGCAGAAGTGATGTGATCATAGCCGGGGGCAATATCCGTCGTCAGTGGCCCTAATGTGTAGAATGGTGCTTCCTGACAATCTTTAAGTTCCTTTTCCATATTTTCCTTAATCATGTGCATGGGCACATGGCCGGGGCCTTCGATCATTACCTGCACATCATGCTCCCAGGCAATACGGGTTAATTCACCCAGGGTTTCGAGTTCCGCAAACTGTGCTTCGTCATTGGCATCTGCGATGCAACCGGGGCGTAGTCCATCACCCAGTGAAAAAGATACATCATAGGCCTTCATGATC
>JAIVVP010000085.1:0-6535 GCA_049189775.1 Gemmatimonadota bacterium
ACCCTTGGGGTACAAAAATCCTGAAGGCCATCCATGGTTTCGCCGCTCCTGCGCATCCATGCGCCCGCGGCATACAGTCCATCCGTGGACATAAAAAAAGGCCGCAGGTTGTTCACCTGCGGCCTTTTAGGAATTCTTCTTAAAGATCTAGACTATTACATTAACGAAATCCCATGACGCACAGATGCGCAACAACACCACACAGTGGTGTATGGCGCCAGATAAAGCCCTGCTTTGTCATATAGTTCATTTTCATGGAGCGCGATATTCTTCCTATTTATGTTACCTGTCAAGTAGTTAGCGCATCTTTTTCAAATACCTTGCACACAAATATGGTCATATTAGTTACTTTCAAGGAGTTTCCATCAGCTTAAATCCGCCTTATCTGCAATGCAGCTGAATCGAAATAAACTCCCCCAAAATACACATAATTCGGTATCATAACGCCCTTTTTTCAGTACGAATTTCACTATATTAAATTTAATGAGCAAAGAAACAAAAAATAAATCTGGTAAACGTATTGGTATTGTTGGTGGTGGTCAGTTGGCAAAGATGACTGCACTGTCCGCATTGGAATTCGGCTGTGATATCCACATTCTTGAACGTAAACCAGAAGGCCCGGCAATGAACCTGGCGGGTAAAACATTTATCGGCGACTGGGATAATCCTGATGATCTGCTAAAACTGGCTGAACATGCAGATGTCATCACCCTTGAGAATGAATTTGTAGATGCAAACAGTCTGGCAGAACTGGAAAAGGCCGGGCATACATTATTTCCCACTTCAAAAAGCATCGGTTTGGTACAGGATAAATATATCCAGAAACAAACATTGCAGGAAGCCGGACTACCACTGTCTCCTTTCAGAGCAATTGAATCACGCGAAGAGATCATTGATGTTGCAAAAGAATTTAACTGGCCTCTCGTCATCAAGGCACGTAGAAATGGTTATGACGGCAAAGGTAATGCGACAGTAAATAATGAAAATGATATAGATGCAGCCTGGGACAAACTGGATGGGGATAACCGGACACTTTATGCAGAGGCATTTTGTCCCTTTGTTTCCGAGCTGGCCATCATCATTACTACAAGTCGCAATGGCGAAGTTGCTACCTACCCGCTTGTTGAATCTGTGCAGAAAGATCATATCTGCCACATTGTTCGTGCTCCTGCACTTGTTTCTGATTCAATCACTGAAAAGGCAATCGAAATCGCCCAACGTGCTGTAGTTGCAATCGGTGCCATTGGCAGTTTCGGTATTGAAATGTTCCTGACAAAAGATGGAGAGGTTATAATTAACGAACTTGCCCCCAGAGTGCACAACTCAGGGCATTACACGATTGAAGCATGCGAATGCTCCCAGTTTGAAAATCATGTGCGAGCTGTTCTTGGTTGGCCGTTGGGCTCTACTAAAATGGTCACACCTGCCGCCGTAATGGTTAATTTACTTGGACAGGATCATGGCAGCGGTCAACCTGCAGGATTTGATGAAGCCATGGCGATGCCTGGTGTGCATGTGCATATTTATGGTAAAGAATTAAGTATGCCGGGTCGTAAAATGGGACACGTGACAGCATTGGGAGAAACTATAGCTGAGGCGGAAAAAGTTGCACAAGCAGCAGCAGATGTACTTTATTTTGGAGTCAAATAAATGAGTAAAAAACAAGCTCTTGTTGGAATCATTATGGGCAGTGATTCAGATTGGCCAACGATGCAAGCTGCAGCTGATATCTGTGAAAAATTCAATATACCCTTTGAAGCTCGTGTTGTATCTGCACATCGAACTCCTATTGATATGACAGTATATGCCATAGAAGCTCATACGAGAGGTCTCCGTGTCATCATCGCAGGTGCTGGTGGTGCTGCTCATTTACCCGGAATGGTTGCAAGTCTGACACCCTTACCTGTCATCGGTGTCCCTGTTGAAAGTAAAACATTAAAAGGACTGGATTCCTTACTCTCAATTGCACAAATGCCAGCAGGTGTGCCGGTAGCCAGTGTTGCCATCGGAGGTAGTATGAATGCAGGCTTGCTTGCTGTAGAAATCATTGCCCAAAATGATGAGAAACTACAGGCAAAGATCATCAAGTATAAAAGTAACATGGCGAAAGATTCTCGTGCCAAGAATAAAAACCTGAACAGGAAAAAAGCCACGAAGAAGAAAGTAACGAAAAAGAAAATCTCACAAAAGAAAGCTGCCGGGAAAGTCACTAAAAAGACACGTAGTAAATCTGCTTCTCGCTAATTATTTTCAATGTGTCATCTTTTAACTCAATCTAGTGTAGTAAAGTAGATGGCCCCTGCGGACTTTCGTTACTCAAATCTTCATCTCCCAGGTTTTCATCTCCCATGCCCGAATTCGGGCATGGGCCTGCTTGATGGTGCACCATTCGCCACTTGCCATTTTCAATGACAAATATATTCGTTGCTACCAGCTGGCCTTCAGGAAATACTTCGTTGCAAACCACATAGGCTGATTCACCAGCCAAATACACCTTTTCATTAGCACACTTGATGTCATGCGACCCTGAATTTTCGAATATGAGCTCCCAACTCGCCATCACTGCCTTGTAACCATGCAGGGCTACACTTCCCGGATGAATAACTGAGATTTGATCACTTTTTGACCAGGTCTGTTTAACTGTCAAAAAATCTCCAGCAGCAAAGGCATCATAAAATGCTCTATTGACTTCTAGTATTTGCTTTAGAGTCTTGTTTTGTATTTCCATATTTCTCCCATAATTCCCTGGAAAGTTTTCGTGCTTGAGTTAGTTCTTCCGGAGTTAATTGCGCCGTGATTCCATCACGTAATTCTTCTGCAGATTTAACACCACCTGCTGACGCAATTCCATACCATGCGTAGGCTTTAATATCATTTCGTGAAACACCATGACCATTATGATAGATTGAACCGAGTCTAAATTGAGCCACCACATTTTTTTGCCTGGCAACATCAAGAAACCATATTAATGCCTCGGTTTTATCTTGAGGAACACCCAGGCCCTGACGATACATATTGATCAGGTTCTTCTGCGAGTAGGCATATCCACGGTTGGCTGCCTTACGATACCAATCTATAGCCAGAGAATAATCCTGGTCTACACCACGACCATTTTGATACATAATGCCCAGGACATGTTCAGCACTTAGCCATCCTTGCTCAGCGGCCCTGCGATACCATTTTTCTGCTTCGGTATAATCCTGAATAACACCAAAACCTTCATAAAAAATGTAGCCCATATTTACCTGGGCCTCAGGATCACCCACGTCAGCGGCCTTTCTGGTCCATTTCATAGCTTCCCAATAATCACGGTTTATTCCCGAGCCTTGCAAATACATTTTTGCCAGTTTGGTTTGAGCTGGTACAAAATCCTGCTCTGCAGCCTTGAGATACCATACAGCGGCCTCTGTGGTATTTTTTTCAACTCCAAATCCATTTTGGTACATCACACCCATCTGATATAGCGCTTCAAGCCAATTTTGCTCAGCGGACTTTTGATACCATTCAAAAGCCTTTGTGTAGTCCTGCCCTATCCCATCTTCGTCATCGAGCATAGACCCTAATGCATACTGTGCCCGTGCACTGCCGGATTCAGCAAGGGGCAGCAGTATTTCAAAGGCAGCCTGATATTCACCTTGATTATAATTATCCATCGCAACTTCATAATCTGAGCGGCCACAGCCAGACAGTAGTAAGGTAAAAAGCAATGAACAGGATAAAATACGCATGTAAAAATTATCTCACACTATGATTCTTGTGTGTGGATGAAATGTAAGTATGAAACACCTTATTAACTAATTTCACGATGTAAAAATCGTCCGGGAACTCTGCTTGTTTCATCCTGTCCGAATAGTTACATAAAAATCATGATCAAATAAAAGCAGATAGCCAAATGAACCCTCACACAAAAAGATGGAGTCTTATTGCCGCCTTTGCAGGCATTGTAGGCCTGGTATTGATGACTGCCCAGGTTTCCGGGGAAACAGAAAATGAAACGATAAAAAGTAGTCCTGTTGTCGACACTCAGGCTGATGTGACCACATGGTCAGAAAAACGCACTGATTATGTAAAACCTTCAAAGGCTGAGCTCAAAAAAAGACTGACAAAATTACAATATGATGTCACCCAGAAGGATGCCACCGAAAGGCCATTCCAGAATAAATACTGGAATAACAAGAAAGAAGGTATTTATGTCGATATTGTATCTGGTGAGCCCCTGTTTAGTTCAAAAGACAAGTTTAAATCCGGGACTGGCTGGCCAAGCTTCACACGCCCTATCGTTCCGGATGCTGTGGTAGAAAAACAAGACATTTCAATCTTTGGCATTAGAACTGAACTACGAAGTGCACAGGCTGATTCCCACGTGGGTCATGTCTTTAATGATGGACCTGCTCCAACTGGTTTGCGTTACTGTATCAATTCAGCATCCCTTAAATTTATAGATAAGGAAACACTCGCTGCTGAGGGTTATCCAGACTATCAGTCTCTATTTAATAATTAATCCCGGACATATTGAAACAGACCAAACTGAATAATTGTATTTTCAGTGATTGACCCTGGTTTGAAACCCTAACTGATTTATTTCCTCGGCAAAATCGTTCATCCACGCTTCTGATACAGATGATAATCGTGGCGCTTCAATCTGCATGGAAGGACGCGCCAGCCCATACAACAGAACACCATTAACTTTAATATTTTCTTCTTCCAGACAAGACAGGAACTGCAAATAACTGTCACATTCATTCCTGGATGGTAATTCACCATCTAATTTGAATACACAGGTTTGCAACCAGGTTGGGCAAAGCCCACTCACTATTTTCAGGTTTTCTTTAACGCGTGAAATTGAAAGGCCGGCATTATTAATGTTTTTTAATCCGGCATCTGTGCCACTGTCTAATTTAAACCAGACTTCGCCATTGTTCGAGCTCATGGTTTCCAAACCGGATTGCACAACTTCTTTATGCGCCAGACTGCCGTTGGTAATAAGCACGAGCTTTAGTTTGTCTTGCAATGTGAATCGACTTATCGAATGAGCAATCAATTCGATGACCTGATCGAATTCTGCAGCACTGGTTGATTCTCCGTTACCGGATATGGCAATATCCTTTATTGTTCGAAGGTCTTCCGCAACCTCATAACGATCGTAAAAATCACCATTGATGACATCATAGAGTAATTCATCAAGCTCTTTTTGAAGCTGCTGCAGATTGATTTCAGGTGAAGTCCCACGTATCAAATCTGGTACCTGGCAATAGATGCATCGCCAGTTGCAGGCATTATTAGGGTTAAGGTTGATGCCAATAGACAAACCTCCTGAACGACGTGAGATCACAGGATAAACATAGCTTAAACCCGCACTATCACGACTATGATCTGTTGTTGTTAGCACAATAAGACTTATGTCTGAATTTCTTGATGCATACGACCACGTACCAGAGAAAATATAAGGCCTGGAATGCACAAGCTTGCAGAAATGAAGAAACAGACACTAATAGCCTGCATCAAGTCTTGATAAACAGAAGGTTCAATTGTTATCTGTCCAATGAGCATGGAGAACACCAGCGTCACCACTACCATGCTTGTCATTTGACCCAGTATTCTCATCGTTGCCAGTGATCCGGTGGCACTGCCATAATATTGTTTATCTACCGCACTCATAATGGCATTTGCATTGGGTGATGAGAACAAACTAAATCCGAAACCTGTAATAATTAAAGCGGCAATCAAAGTCGAGATTGCACTATGCATATTCATCGATCCCAGCAGAAGCAGGCCGCATGCTGTTATCACCATCCCCACCGAAGCGATAATTCTGGGTTCAATCTTATCTGACAAGCGTCCCACAAAAGGTGAAAAAACTGCCATTGTTAAAGGTTGAACCATCATGATACTGCCTGTCATTGTCGCAGACAGGCCTTTTATATATTGCAAATACAAACTGACCAGTACGATGTTTGCGAAAACGGCCGTATAAATGATGAATGATGCAAAACAGGAGAATGCAAATACCCTGTTCCGCCTGAACAAAGACACATCGAAGATAGGATGTTTAGATCGTTTTGCCTGTTTTATGAAAACCCATATACCGAACAATCCGAATATCAAAAGTAGGATACCAGGACTCTCTGGTAAGCTTGAAACACCCAGGCACAAAAGCACGATAGATAATCCATATACAAGCGCACCTTTTAAATCAAACTCCCCTGTCTCATCAGCAGACCAGTCTCCGGGAACTTTAAAGATACCGATTAATAAAACGATAATTGCAAGCGGGATATGAAAGACAAAGCTTGCGCGCCATCCATACAAATCAATCAGGAAACCACCAAGCAAAGGACCACAGGTCAAGCCAAGATAAATGGTCGATACTGTCATACCAATGGCATGCCCTCGCTGTTTCGGAGGGAAAACTGAAGAGATAATGGCAATCTGTGTCGCATAGAGCATGGCTGCGCTCATACCCTGTAAAAATCGCGCTGTAATCAGGAACGTACCATTAGTGGCCAATGACGCAATTACTGATGTGATAATCACG
>JAIVVP010000086.1:0-6494 GCA_049189775.1 Gemmatimonadota bacterium
CTTTATAGGCGTGAAGTGTGAAAAGTGAAATTCGAATTATTAAATACTGACCAAAATGCACGACGTGGGAAAATAAGCTTTCCTCGTGGCGATATAGAGACACCGGTTTTTATGCCGGTCGGCACCTATGGCACTGTGAAAGCAATGACCCCTGAGGAATTGCGCGAACTCGGTAGCGAGATTATTTTAGGTAATACCTTTCACCTGATGTTGCGGCCGGGGATGGAGATCATGAAACAGCAGGGGGGTCTGCATAAATTTATGAATTGGCCCTACCCAATCTTGACAGACTCTGGTGGTTTTCAGGTATTCAGTCTGGCCGAACGACGAAAAATTACCGAGCAGGGTGTGCATTTCAAATCTCCGGTAAACGGCGATGCCGTATTCCTCGGCCCTGAAGAAGCGATTCAGGTGCAGCATGATCTGGGCGCGGACATCGTCATGATCTTTGATGAGTGCACGCCTTTTCCGGCAAGCGAAGAACAAACGCAGGCTTCAATGGAATTATCATTACGTTGGGCTGAACGTTCGAAGACTGCACATGGAGATAATGAATCAGCATTATTTGGCATTGTTCAGGGCGGGATGTATCCAGAATTACGCCGGGCCTCAGTGGCAGGATTGCTGGATATTGGCTTCGATGGTTATGCCGTTGGTGGACTCTCGGTTGGTGAGCCACAGGAAAAGATGCTGGAAATACTTGCGGGGATTACGCCTCAATTGCCTGCAGACAAACCACGTTATCTCATGGGCGTGGGCACACCGGAAGATATTGTTGAGGCAGTCTGTCGTGGGGTAGATATGTTTGACTGTGTCATGCCAACGCGTAATGCCCGAAACGGACATTTATTCACAACCACGGGTTCAGTACGGCTGCGTAATGCGGTAAACAGGGACAACCTCGAGCCAGTGGACAAGGAATGTGCCTGTTACACCTGCCAGAATTATACCCGGGCATATTTATATCATCTCGACAAGACTAACGAGATTCTGGGTGCGCGATTGAATACGATTCATAACCTGCATTACTACCAATCCCTGATGCGGGGATTACGTACAGCGATCAGCGATCAGGCTGTGGATGAATTTGTCTCGGATTTTTACGCAAAACGCACCAAATCCACTCACACTGTGGCATAATAGCGCGCTTTCAATTTCAGGTAGTTAACAATGCTGGATTTCTTCATTAGTAATGCATGGGCCGCTGATGCGCCTCAAGCAGGTGGCATCATGAGTATGTTGCCCTTGTTTATACTTTTTGCCGTATTCTGGTTCTTTCTTATCAGACCACAGATGAAGCAGGCAAAAGAGCATAAGACCTTGGTCGAAGCGCTTGCCAAGGGTGATGAAGTTGTCACCAATGGCGGCATGCTTGGCAAGATCAAGGAGGTTGGTGACAACTTCATCTTGATTGAGATTGCCAAAGAGGTTCAGGTCAAAATACAGAAAAATGCCGTTTCTACAGTCTTGCCCAAGGGCACGATGAAATCTCTTTAGGCAAAACCCTCAAGACCAAACAAACATATCAGATATCCAGAACAGATAAATTACCAAAACAGATAATTACCAGAACATAATAATATGAACCGTTATTCTTCATGGAAATATTCCCTCATACTCATTGTCATAGCAGTAGGGATACTCTACGCCTTGCCGAATTTATATGGTAGCGCACCTGCGGTACAAATCTCTGCATCCAGTGCTGCGGTAGAAGTCAGTGAACTGACTGAATTACAGGTCAACATTGCATTGGACGACGCAGACATAAAAGCTGTGTCTATGGAATTGGCTGAGGGTCGACTGACCATCCGCTTCGCAGACGAGGAAACCCAGTTGCGGGCAAGGGATATCTTGCAAGAATCACTGGGTATTAGCCATGTCGTGGCATTGAATCTTGCACCTGATACACCTGACTGGCTAAGAGATCTGGGTGCCGAGCCTATGTTTCTCGGTCTTGACCTGAGAGGTGGTGTTCACTTCCTGATGGAAGTCGATATGGAGTCTGCCGTTAAAACATCAGAAGAACGTTACGTCTCGGACATACGCACAAGTTTGCGTGAAAACAAGGTGCGATATAAAACTATTACCCGGAATGATGAAGGCGGTTTGTTGGTGAGATACCGTGATGCCGTGCAGAAGGTCGACGGTGACAAACTAATCAGAGAAAATTTTCGTGATCTGGATGTTGTCGAAATAGAAACAGAAGAACCGGAAACCCGTTTAATACTGAACCCCGATGTGGTCAAGGAAACACAGAAAAACGCCCTGCAGCAAAATATTACCACGCTAAGAAAGCGTGTTAATGAATTGGGTGTTGCCGAGCCTGTGATTCAACAACAGGGACTGAAACGGATTGTGGTGCAATTGCCTGGCGTTCAGGATACTGCCAGGGCAAAGGAAATTCTTGGCGCGACAGCGACACTGGAATTCCGTCTGGTTGATGATGATCATTCTGTACAGGATGCCATTGATGGGCCAGTACCTGCAGGCTCACGTCTTTACGCTAATAGAAGCGGTGGACAGTTGTTGTTGAAGAAACGTGTGATGCTGACTGGTGATTCTATTATTGATGCAGCATCCGGTATCGACCAACGCTCCGGTGGACCTGATGTCTCCATCACCCTGGATGGTAAAGGTGCCAAACAATTTAGCAATGCAACACGTGATAATGTCGGCAGGCGTATGGGCGTTGTTTTTATCGAAACCAAGACCGAAACTGTGAATGTAGATGGTGAAATGGTCAAGAAAAGGCAAAAAATCGAGGAAGTCATCAATGCCGCGACAATTCAGGAACAGCTAGGCAAAAGATTCCATATCACTGGTCTGGGTTCAACACAGGAAGCGCGTAACCTGGCTTTATTATTGCGTGCCGGTGCCCTGGCCGCACCAATTGAAATTGTAGAAGAACGTACCGTGGGCCCAAGTCTGGGTAAAGATAATATTACCCAGGGCTTTAACTCAGTGAAGATTGGTTTTATTCTGGTGTTGATCTTCATGGCAGTTTACTACCGCGTGTTCGGTTTGTTTGCTGATGTTGCACTGACCCTGAACCTGGTGCTGATTGTTTCTCTATTGTCCTTGTTACAGGCAACACTGACCTTGCCAGGTATTGCCGGGATTGTGTTGACGGTGGGTATGGCTGTGGATGCCAACGTACTTATTTTTGAGCGTATCCGTGAAGAGATCCGCAATGCAAATTCTCCACAATCCAGTATTCATGCAGGCTATGAAAAGGCATTTTCAACGATTGCTGATGCCAATATTACAACCTTGATAGCGGCAATGGTGCTGTTCAGTTTTGGGACCGGCCCAATCAAGGGCTTCGCGGTGACACTATCATTGGGCATTATTTGTTCCATGTTTACGGCGATTATGGTCACACGTGCACTGGTTAACCTGACTTACGGTGGACGTAAGTTGGACAAATTAAGAATTTAGTTGCTGCCAGACTACGAAGAGTGAAACTAGAAGAATGAAACTTTTAAAAGAAAAATTAAACATCGATTTTATGGGCAAGCGCAAGCATGCTGTAATCTTTTCTTCCATCCTGATTATTATTTCCATTGCCTCACTTGCTATTCAAGGTCTGAATCTTGGTGTTGATTTTACCGGCGGGACATTGGTCGAAGTTGGCTACGATGAGGCAGTTGAACTTGAAAGTATTCGTAGTGGCCTGGCTGCTTCAGAATTTGGTGAAGCAACTGTTCAGTATTTTGGCAGTGCCAGCGATATCTTGATTCGTGTTGCACCCAGAGAAGGTGTAAATACAGCAGAAATCAGTGGCTTGATTCTGGAATTGTTGCGATCCGGTGGACAGGCTGTAGAAATGCGACGTGTTGAATTTGTTGGACCTCAGGTTGGTGAAGAGCTGACAGAAGATGGGGGCCTGGCAATGATATATGCCCTGTTAGGGATCCTGATTTATGTCGCTTTACGTTTCCAGATGCGTTTTTCATTCGGCGCAATTGCTGCGTTGGTACATGATGTCATCATTACCATCGGTGTGTTTTCGGTTTTGCAGATGGATTTTGATTTAACTGTGCTTGCGGCATTATTGGCGGTGATTGGTTATTCATTAAACGATACCATTGTGGTGTTTGATCGTATTCGTGAAAATTTTCATAAAATGCGTAAATCAACCCCGATTGAAGTAATGAATGCCTCATTGAATCAGACACTGAGTCGAACCATTATGACATCTCTCACAACCTTGCTTGTGTTAATGGCCCTGTTCCTTGTTGGTGGTGAAATCATCCACGGTTTTTCATCAGCATTGATTATTGGTGTCCTGATTGGTACCTATTCATCTATCTTTGTTGCCAGCCCGGTGACCCTGGCTTTGGGCATTACCAAAGAAGACTTGATGGCTGTCGAGAAAGAGGGCGCAGACCAGGAGAGTCATATTTAGCCTTACTATTTGTCATCACTTGTTGATGACAAATCTCACACAGGCTGAATGTATGTGTGTTATCAATCAGTGGGACTATTTAAATGAAAATTGTCGCTGATCAACAAATCCCCCACGCCGCTCAGGCGTTTTCCGAATTCGCAGAAGTGACGCTTTGTAATGGGCGTGAAATCACCGCCGAGAAAATTCACGATGCAGACGTTCTGCTGCTGCGATCCGTCACCGCTGTTAATGCAGATTTACTCGAAGACAGTCAGGTTAAATTTGTGGCTACAGCTACCAGTGGTCTAGACCATATCGATCTGGGTTATCTGGAAAAAAACAACATCGGCTTTGCCCATGCCAAGGGAAGTAATGCCAGATCTGTCGCTGAATATGTCCTCAGTAGTCTTTTTGTCCTCGCAGACCAACACGATTTTAAATTCAAGGATAAAACAGTCGGAGTTATCGGCTGCGGTGAAGTGGGTTCTCGTGTTGTTGAGTTGCTTGAGACATTGGGTGTTAAGACGATCATAAATGATCCACCTCTGCATGCTGAGAGTGGTGATGGGCAATATCGAGATATTCACGAGCTTTTTACTGCAGATATTATTACCCTGCATGTACCTTTAACAAATGAGGGGCCTTATCCAACACAAAATTTGCTTGATGCACAATTTCTGAGTCAATTAAATGACGATGTCATTCTATTGAATACTGCGCGTGGTGGTGTCATTAATGAAGCCGCGTTAAAAAATCATTTAGCATCTCATGAAAATATGAAAGTGGTGCTGGATGTCTGGGAAGATGAACCGGATATTGATTTAGAGTTACTCACAGAGATTGATATAGGCACGCCGCATATCGCCGGTTATAGCACCGACGGAAAGATACACGCGACCGAGATGATCTTTGAATCACTCTGTGAATTTTTTAAACTGGACTATAAATGGAATCCAGACTTTGGGTCATCTGCCGCGAATAGTCTTGAATTACCTTTGGGCTCTGAACTGGATGATCAAGATGCGATACAAATGGCGATCCTGGCGAGTTATGATGTCAGGGGTGATAGTGCTTCATTGAGGCAGATACCTGAAATAAGCATTGAGAAACGTGGTCAGTATTTTGATGAGCTAAGGAAAAATTATCCTGTGAGAAGAGAGTTCCCGGCGACTGTATTTCGTTTACCTGAGGACAGGAAAACATTGGCTGTAAAATTGAAACAACTGGGTTTTAATGTGAAGACATTTTCATGACTTCAAGGCCAAAAAAATGAGCCAGGAAAAAATAAAATTGGGTTTTCTGGCCTCCGGCCGTGGCAGCAATATGCTCGCCATTCTCAACGATTGCAAAGCGGGCAAACTTGATGCGGAGCCTGCCGTGGTCATCAGTAATAATGCAGGTGCTGGTGCGCTTGAATACGCACGTGCAGCGGGGATCCCTGCATTTCATCTAAGTAGCGCAACACATGAAGATGAATCAGTACTCGATGATGCAATCACAGACACATTGAAATCCAACGCTGTAGATTGGGTGATCCTGGCGGGTTATATGAAAAAGATTGGACCAAAATTACTCGAAGAATTTCAGGGCAAGATCTTCAATATTCATCCATCTCTTTTACCTAAACACGGTGGCAAGGGAATGTTTGGACTTCATGTACATGAATCGGTTCTTGCTTCGGGTGATTCCGAAACCGGAGTGACGATTCACCTGGTGGATGGCGAATATGATCAGGGCAGGGTTCTGGCACAGGAGGTGGTGAAGGTTGAAGTGGGGGATACGCCTGAAGTATTAGCTGCCAGGGTGTTGAAGCTTGAGCACCAATTATATTCTGAGACTTTGCAGGGGGTTATTGAGGGCAGGATTAGTCTTTAGTTTTGGTTTCGCCCTTTTCGGCGAGAAATATCATCGGCATGTCATTCCCACGGATGCGGGAATCCAGTAAAAATATATCGCCTGAAAGGCGAACTTTATTTATCTGTAAGATCTCACGCTTGTCACAGTTTTGATTTCGCCTTTTAGCGGCGTATACCTTTTCTTTGTACGAACGAAAGAAAAGGTACGAAAAGAAAGTCGCCCCAGATATCAAGGCCCCAAGAAAGGA
>JAIVVP010000087.1:0-6465 GCA_049189775.1 Gemmatimonadota bacterium
CAGGTGCCTTTGGTCGGGCCGCGGTGCCCTCCGGTGCCTCCACCGGTGCGCGTGAAGCTATGGAACTGCGTGACAAGGACCCCTCCAGGTATGGTGGCAAGGGTGTGTTGCAAGCCGTTGCGAATGTCAATGGTGAAATTGCATCAACACTGCTGGGGCTGGATGCCTGTACCCAAAGCGAAATAGATCAGTTGTTGATTCAACTCGACGGAACCGATAACAAATCCAGGCTGGGAGCCAATGCCCTGTTGGGTGTTTCGCTGGCAAATGCACACGCGATGGCCAACCATAACAAGCAGCCCCTGTGGTCCTGGCTGAGCAGTGGTGCCGCCACAGAGCTGCCCGTGCCGATGATGAATATCATCAATGGCGGCGCACATGCGGACAATAGTGTCGATATTCAGGAGTTTATGATCATACCAGTCGGGGCATCCAGTATCAGGGAAGCCGTGCGATACGGCACGGAGATATTTCATGCACTTAAATCAGTGCTTTCGGCGAGAGGCCTGAGTACAACCGTAGGGGATGAAGGTGGCTTTGCGCCAAATCTGTCCTCTAATGAAGAGGCGATTGAGGTGATCCTTGAAGCCATAGAAAAAGCTGGTTACAAGGCAGGCGAAGATATTCTTCTGGGGCTTGATGTCGCAAGTTCAGAATTTTATGAAGATGGAAAATACAATCTTGCATCAGAGAACAAGGTATTAAGTGCAGAAGAGTTTATTGATTTTCTTGCACCCTGGTTCGACAAGTATCCATTGATTAGTATGGAAGATGGATTGGCCGAGGATGATTGGGATGGCTGGCGTTTATTGACTGACAGACTCGGTAAAAATGTTCAGTTAGTCGGTGATGATCTGTTCGTGACCAACACAGAGATTTTCAAGGAAGGTATTGACAAGAATATTGGTAATTCGATTCTGATCAAGGTCAACCAGATAGGCACATTAACAGAAACGATTGCTGCGATTGATATGGCTAAAGAAGCAGGGTATACCGCCGTTGTTTCGCATCGTTCAGGAGAGACTGAAGACACAACCATTGCCGATCTGGCAGTTGCGACCTCTTGCGGTCAAATTAAGACAGGATCGCTGTCACGTTCTGATCGCGTTGCGAAATATAATCGTCTGATGAAGATCGAAGATCAATTGGGTGATCGCGCCAGTTATCCAGGGAAGGATACATTCTATAACCTGAAATAATCTCAATTGAGGAACATCCGGGAGATGGTTCAACAATTATGAAATTCGTCACTGTCATGCTTTTCACAATGTTGGTGCTGCTACAGTACAGGTTGTGGATTGGCAATGGCAGCTTGACGGAGGTACATCACCTGCAGCAGGAAAAACAATCAATCCTTGAGGAAAACGAGTCATTAACAGAACGAAATGATTCATTGGCCGCTGAAGTCCTGGATTTAAAACAGGGTCTGGATGCGATTGAAGAACGTGCTCGAAGTGAAATGGGCATGATCAAGGAAGATGAGACCTTTTATCAATTGGTCGATGCGCAGTACCTGAGAAAAGAAGGGGATTAATCAGAGCACATGTCAACTGGCTTGCGTTATTGGGCAGTGATTCCTGCTGCGGGCATCGGCACACGCATGCAGGCAGATGTCCCCAAGCAATATTTAAGCATCAATCACAAGACCATACTTGAACACACGCTGGAACGTTTTTGTTCACACCCGAAAATTGAAGCTGTGGTTGTCGCAATATCAGGGAACGATGATATCTGGAAAACTCTGGATATTAGTTCCAGACCGAAGATTACTGTTGTTGAAGGTGGTGTTGAGCGCTGTCATTCTGTTTTAAATGGCTTGCACGCCTTATCTGATCTGGCAAGCAGCAATGACTGGGTCCTGGTACATGACGCGGCACGTCCATGTTTGCGAACAGAAGATATTGATCGGCTAATAGATACGCTGGAAGATCATGATGTTGGTGGACTGTTGGGATTACCGGTGAGAGATACGATGAAGCGTGCAGATACTACAGGCACGATACAGGGAACAGTCGATCGTGAAGGCCTGTGGCACGCACTCACCCCACAAATGTTTCATCTCGGTGCACTAATTGATGCATTAGAAAATGCCCTGTCTAAAGATCTGCTGGTTACAGATGAGGCACAGGCAATTGAATTAAATGGCCTGCAAGCAGTCCTGGTAGAGGGCCACCCGGATAATATAAAAATTACCCGTAATAATGATTTGGCGCTGGCTGAATTATTTTTATCTCAGCAGGAGAATGACTGATGCGTATCGGACATGGTTATGATGCCCACACCTTTGCAGATGACTGCCCATTGATACTTGGTGGGGTAACAATCCCCTATGAAAAAGGACTTTTAGCCCATTCTGATGGCGATGCAGTCATTCATGCCCTATGTGATGCCCTGCTCGGTGCTGCCGCTTTAGGTGATATTGGACATTTTTTTCCAGATACTTCAGAAAAATTCGAAAATATTGATAGCCGCATATTATTAAGGCAGGTTAAGGCATTAATTGACGAAAAAAACCTGAGCCTGGTGAATCTGGACATAACCATACTCGCACAGGCTCCAAAGATGTCCCCCCACATCTTGGGGATGCGTAAAAATATTTCGCAAGATATAGATACTCATCTTGATAATGTAAATATCAAGGCAAGCACCACGGAAAAAATGGGCTTCATTGGCCGCAAGGAGGGCATCGCTGTTTATGCTGTTGTACTGCTCGAATAGCCGTTTAATTGTAGTCTTAAGGCGACAAATCTCACAAATATTAGCTTATTATTCATGAACTTACCCCACTTGGGGTATTTAGTTTATTAGCTTCTCCGTTTACACTGCAAGGTGGCAATTTTTTTTTAAAAATGGTCAGGGATTTTTACGTGTTATGAAAATTAACTTTAATTTTAGAAGGGGAATATCATGAATAATATTGCATATGCTAATGAATTATCACTGGACAATTTTGAACAGATCGAAGTAAGGATTGATCCAGAATACGGTATCGTTTGGGTCTATCAGAATCCTTCACCAAGACCTTGTTTCAATCCAAAACTTATATCCGAAGTTCGACAAGTTCAACAGATGTTAGAAGTTTACGAGGGTAAGCTGCCTTATAAGGGCGAATTGATTCCAATCAATTATCACGTGCTGGACTCTCATTCTCCAAAAATGTTTAGTATGGGGGGAGATCTGGATTTATTCCGTGATCATATCCTGCGTCAGGACAAGGAAGGTTTATTGAAATATGCTAAATCATGCATAGACGTAATCCATGGTTTCATTACAGGTTTTCGTCTACCCGTTACTACTATCTCATTGGTACGTGGTGATGCCCTTGGTGGTGGTTTCGAAGTGGCCATGAGTGGTAATGTTGTTATCGCTGAAAAAGGGGTTGAAATGGGTTTCCCGGAAATTTTATTCAATCTTTTCCCTGGTATGGGAGGCTATCATCTTCTGTCTCAACGCCTTCCTGCATCGCAAGTCGATAAGATGATGTTGAACGGACGGAAATATAGTTCAGAAGAATTATATGAGATGGGGGTTGTGGATGTACTTGCTGACAAGGGTAAGGGCAAGGCCTCCGTGTACTCTTATATCAAGGAAAGCTCCAGCCGACGTAATGGATTTCTTGCAATGCAACGCGTGCACCAGATGGTACATCCAATTTCATGGGAAGATATGATGGATGTCTGTAGCTATTGGGTGGATGTTGCTATGAAGATAACTGAACGTGATTTGCGTCTTATGGAACGATTGGTTAATGCACAGGACAAGGTTGCGGCACCATACAACGATGCAGCTGACAAGATCCGTCATTTTGGTTAGGAGAATTGCTACTTATAATTGACTAAAGTGCTGTTGAATCTAGTTTTTCAAGATACTTATTAAGCGCGGATTTCGTTAGTTCGAATTCGTGGCTCAGTTCAGAGGATAGTGCAGGAAGTTCGATAAGGATCCCTGCGTGGACGTTGTCCTCTATTTGGGAAGCAACTTGTGCAAGGGAGACTGCGCCGATGCTGCGTGCGCTTCCCTTGATGGCGTGTGAGTTATCCTGAGCAGTGCTATAGTTCTCTTGAGTAATCGCAAGTTCTATTTGCTTGACTAGTTTCTCGGTGTCTTCCAGGAAGCCACTGATCAGGTTGTTCATGAAATCTGTGCTTTTGCTCAGAGAAACAAGGTTCTCAAGATCTTCATAGTTGAGTGTCTGTAACTTTTTAGCCGAATGAGATCTGACTGTTTTTTGTTTTCTGGGTGATAGTGATGCGATGGTAGCCAACAATTTTTCAGATTCAATTGGTTTGGTAAGGTACGCATCAATTCCGGCATCTTCACTTGAATTTATCGCATCTGTCGTTGCATCTGCTGTTAACATAATAATGGGTAGCCGCTCGCTACCAGTTTGCATGAAACGAAGTGTCTTTACTGCTTCTATACCATCCATCTCAGGCATATGCATATCTATAATAAGCATGTCATATTTACTTACTTCTATGGCATCAAGAACCTCATTGCCATTGGCTACAATTTCCACAAGATGGCCTGCATATTCGAGTATTGTACGAATTACTTTCTGATTTGTCGGGTTGTCCTCACCAACAAGGATCTCCAGAGGTTCTGAAAGACTTGTATCTGATTTAAAATCAACCAGCCGGGTTATATTTTTATTTTCTGATTGTTCCAGATTTGTCGCATGTAAAGCATTAAACAGAAGTCTTTTCTCTACAGGAGATTTGAGGATGCAGAAATAACCTGCAGACAGTAATGAGTTTTGACTGTTGTGACTCAGATCGCTATTGGTTATTAAAATCAAATTAGTTTGTATTGGTTGTGGGTTATGAAATATCTGTTGTGCAAATACATCAATATTATTTCCCATACCTTGATGATCAATTAATGCAACATCATATGGTTTGGCATCATCAGCAGCATTCCTTAGCATAAGAAAAGCATCTTCCATGTTTTCGGCGTGGTCCCACTTGAAATTCCAGTCGGCTAAATGTTGCACAAGTGAAGCATGCCGATGTCCAGTAGTAGCTATCATTAATATATTTGGTGAGTTAGAAATAATTGGATCATCAAAATCATCGTCTGGTAACCCGGATTGTCTGTTGTATTCCAGTTCGAACCAGAAAGTGCTTCCTAAATTGCTCTTGCTGTTAACACCTATTGAACCTCCCATGAGGTCAACAAGTTTTTTGGAAATAGCTGTGCCTAGACCTGTACCACCAAATTTCCTACTGACTGATTGATCAGCTTGAGTAAAAGTATCGAATATTTTTTGTTGCTCTTCATCGGAGAGGCCTATGCCAGTATCTTTAACTTCAAATCTCAATTTCACATGCTTCTCACCTAAGGATAGTGCGGTCAGATTCACTTGAATCGAGCCTTCTTCAGTAAATTTTGTGGCATTGCCAACTAAATTGATCAGTATTTGACGGAGATGCATGGAATCTCCATTCAATTTATAAGGAACATCCGCTGCAATATGTAGCTTGCATGAGACACCTTTAGATTCTGCATGGGGGAATAGCATCTTGACGACGGAGTTAACCAAATCGTGTAGATCAAAATCAACAATTTCCTGCTCTGTCTTGCCTGCTTCGATTTTTGAGATATCCAGGATGTTTTCAATTAATGCAAGCAGCGTCTTGGCCGATGACTGTATTACGTTAACAAATTCTTTCTGTTCTCTGGTCATCCTGGTTGAACCAAGCATATCACTCATGCCAACGACACCATTTAATGGTGTGCGGATTTCATGACTCATACTGGCAAGAAATTGACTTTTTGCCTTATTCGCATTTTCAGCCAGCTCGATCGCTGTCTGTAATCGTTTAAGCAGTGAAGCAATATAGATTGGTAAGACAAATAAGGAAATTAATAGACCTGTACCGAGGAATAGATGCTGAGACCAGAAAGGGCTTAAATAAATCACCAGTGAAAAGCCTATAATGCTCAGGCACATACTAATATATAAATAATTTTTTCCGTATCGGAAACCATTACCAAAAGTTATCCAGAGGTAAAATAAAAATAGGGGGGTGGTAGCTTCACCACCTAAACCCATTGCTGCAGTTGTTGTTCCTAAATCTGCGAACATGCCAATCATGCGTCGCAGGTGGTTGTCTTTGGGGCTTCTGATTGTCCAGAACAGGATGACCAGGGAAAAAGGAACTGAAGCCAGGTATATAAAGACCACAGTTTTACCCAACAGGCCAGAGAAATAACAGATCATTGTGTAGAGCACAATGACGCTGCAGTTGATTAATCTGACTGTTGCTTGCTCACGTTCTGTAGAATACGTTACGTTTGGTGATTGTGTGTCTGGCTCTTGCATTGAATATCCTTTCCGTTCCTGAATTTCCTGTTACTACGTATATTCCCTATTCATCATTCTCTTTTAGGCTTTTTATTGTTGCATTAATTTTTTCTTTCTGTGCAAAAAAAGCATCGACACATGCCGGGTCAAAATGTTCT
>JAIVVP010000088.1:0-6463 GCA_049189775.1 Gemmatimonadota bacterium
TCCTGTCAGGTCTGTAACCTTATCTCTCATGTGGATCCAGCTTGTGGAGCCTGCATATGACTCATCCCCGATCATCATTCCGGCCCACTGCGTGGCACTCATTGAACCCGTACCACTGTCGGTCAGTAAATCAATCAGTACATCGTGGGCGCGTATATTGAAAGGATTAAATTGAGCCTTGCTAAGTATAACTTCACGTTGCTCACGTGTAGTCATACGAATTGACTCTACCACCTTGATCTTGAAGGGCTCTATAATAGTTTTCATATTTAATTATTTTCCCGGCGAATAGGATAATGGTATGACTAATTAGGGAGTATGGATTGCCTGCTCATCTATTTCCAGCTTAAATGGTTTCTGTACACATGAGGAAGCAAATAGACCAAGAGTAATATTTCTGATGCTCTAGTTTGCCGATAAGCCATCAGACAAGGGTTCGAAACCAGCATCATTTAAGGACATTGCCAGTCAACCGGTTATACTCTCAGAGTCAAGACATATCCTGCCTGATCAAGTTAATATTTTTTTCATAATTTCCCTGAAACCGGGGCATTTAGGCGAAAAATTGCCTTCTTGCATTAACCGACAACCTAAGAGTTTTATGCCATGAGCACAAGCATACAGCCAGATCAAATCTGGACCAGTGAATTAAATTACAGAGAAGATATTCAATCGGCCTTTGACCATACCAGAACGATCCATTTTTATGATACGACCCTAAGGGATGGAGAACAGTCCGTGGGTGTTTGTTTTACTCCAGATGAGAAGTTCGAAATTGCCTGCAAATTAGCAGAGCTCGGTGTGGATCGTATCGAATCCGGGTTCCCCCGTGTATCTGAAGATGATACCCGAGCTGTCAAACGTATTCTGGAAGCAGGGCTGTCTTCTGAAATTTGGGGTTTTGCCCGTTGTATGTTGGCCGATATCGATGCCCATATCGAATTAGGCACAGAACATATACTCATTGAGATATCAACCAGTGATCTGAAGATGAAGGCCTATGGTTTTGACAGGGACAAGGTAAAGCAACGTGTGTCTGGTGCGGTTAAACATGCCAAGGATAATGGTATGAAGACAGTGAACTTTTTTGCAGTCGATAGTACCCGTAGTGATTTGGCATTTTTGAAAGATATTTATGCTATTGCGATCGAGGCGGGCGCTGATGAGATCTCTGTGGTTGACACGATTGGTGCTTGTTCCCCTGAGGCCGTTGAATATTTGATCCGGGAAGTTAAATCCTGGGTAGGTGATATCCCCGTGCATTGGCATGGTCATAATGATTTTGGTATGGCAACGGCATCTGCTGTCGCTGCCGTGCGTGCTGGTGCAGATTGGGTTCAGGGTACAATTAATGGTATGGGTGAGCGTGCCGGTAATGCGGACATATGTGAAGTTGCCCTGGCCTTGCAATGTCTTTACAACGTGCCAGTGCAACTTGATTTAAGTAAGGCACGTGAAATTTCAAAACTTGTTCAATTGGCAGGTAATTATACAGTGGATGGTTGGAAACCGGTTGTTGGCGAGTATCTATATACCCGTGAAAGTGGTGCGGTTGCGACTCAGTTTCATATCCCGGAAGCCATAGAGCCTTATTCGGCAGATATTGTTGTAGCAGAACGTAAAATAGTTTTAGGTAAAAAGAGTGGTCTGGCCAGTATTGATTTAAAAGGCAAGGAACTGGGACTGGAAATACCCGAAGACAAGCGCAATGATATCCTGGCAAAAGTAAAAGATGTTGCGACCAGTAATGCCCGTCTTATCACGGATGAAGAGTTTCGCGGTATTGTCAAACAACTCACTTAAAGGTCTTGTTGAATAACAATGAAACTGGAGCGTGTATGTGTTGTTGGTGCCGGCACGATAGGCAGTCTGTTTGTTGGTCATCTTGGAACCCTCGTTGAAACAGCTGTTTTAACACGACGGGAAAATCATGCTGCCGCACTTAATAAAGAAGGATTACGTGTTAGTGGCAAATCTAGTTTACATTCCAATACCGTAGCATCGACAGATCCGGCTGATCTGGGCGAGATTGATCTGCTTATTATTGCTACAAAAGCTGCAGCAGTTGAGGCTAGTGCAAAGAGCATACAAGGACACTTTCCAAATGCACATATCTTGATGATCCAGAATGGATTGGGTTGTGAAGAGATTGTAAAAAAATACGGTGACTGGCCTATTATTTCTGGCGTAACTTTTATGAGTGGTACCCGCCATTCCGATACCCATGTTGAATATGAACTGGATACATCCACCTGGTTGGGCCCATGGGCTGGAAGTAGTGCTGAATTTGAATATGTAAAAAAAGTGGAAGCATTAATCAACAAGTCTGGTCTCAAGGCAGAAGCCTATGAAGATTTATTACCTCATCAATGGTCTAAGCTGATCTTTAACTCTGCAGTGAACAGTATAGCGGCGATCACTGATATGCCGCACGTTAAGGCATTTGCCAAGCGAGATAATATTGAAGATTTAGGCAACCTGGTTTTCGACATGATGGCTGAAGCCAAGGCCATTGCAAAAGCACGTGGTGTGACTTTGGCGGATGATCCATGGGAAATGAATGTCAATGCAGTTTCGCAAGGGACCACAGATGGAGAAGACTATGCTCACATTCCTTCCATGCTTGATGATGTCCGAAACAAACAATTAACGGAGATAGACTGGATCACTGGTTCTATTGTTCGAGAGGCAAAAAAAGCGGGTGTACCGGCACCGTATCACGAAACAATGTATCGCCTGGTTAAGGCGTATGAAACTAGTTGGTCATTGAAAGAAAGCGGTCATTAAAATTTACATTATATTGAATAAATTTTAAATCAGGAGTTAATGGATGAAAGTTTGTGTCGTGGGTTGTGGTGCAATAGGCAGTCTTTATGCAGCACATCTTGGCCGTTTGGATGATGTTGAGGTTTGGGCTTACGATCTTAATCAGGCCCATGTTGACGCCATTAACAAAAAAGGGCTGCGCTTAACAGGTTTAAGTGATTTTACTGCGCAGATTAACACAAGATCCGATGCCGGTGATATTCCCACTTGTGATTTCGGTATCGTTGCCTGCAAGACATTACACACACGACCGGCTATCAAAGCAACGGCAGAGATATTCAAAGATGGCGCAGTATGTTCAGTACAAAATGGCGTGGGTAATGAAGAGATCATTGCCGAGTATGTCCCACGCGTTATTCTAGGGACCATATTTCCTGCTGGTCACCTGACTGAGCCGGGCGTTGTCAATCATGATGCAGGTGGCAAAACATGGATCGGACCATTCCCGGAAAAGCCAGCCACTATGAATGAGGTTGAGCAACTGGCCGATGCTATTAATCGGGGTGGCATGGAATGTCTGGCAATGGAAGATGCCCGGGGCGCCCAGTGGACCAAATTGATCTTCAATTCTGCCTCCAATGCCATGGCTGCGTTAACCCGCTTACCCCATGGTGTAGCCTGTGATCAGGCGGGTGTGCGTAAAGTAATGTCGGAACTGGTCAAAGAGGGGGTAGCCGTTGCAGATGCAATAGGAATTACACTGGATAGCGATCCGGATGAACTTATTGATTATGGGAGAGAGAAGGCTTATCACCATCCACCCAGCATGTTGCAGGACGTGTTCGCCAAGCGATTAACCGAAGTAGATGCACTAAATGGCGGCATTGTACGGCTGGGTCAAAAACATGGGATACCAACACCATTAAATGAAGCCATGGTGGCCATTATCAAAGGCCTGGAGGCTTCCTGGTCGTATAATAAACCTGAGGAGCATTAACAGAATGACCGATTACGTTAACCGATTTCGACCTAGTCAGGCAGAGATTGATCGCCGCTATGCCAACACGCGTGCTGCAATGGAAAAGGCGGGGCTCGATGCATTGATCATTAGTGGCAGTGAGTACAGTGGTTTTGAAGGTGCAATCAGATACATGTGCGGATTTCTTATATTGCATCGTTATGCCTATGTAGTCATTCCTGCTGAAGGTGATCCTGTTTGTGTCTTCCCACGTGAAGCAACCTGGGTAGGGGATCATAGCGCCACGTTCATCGAAAACCGGGAATACCCACCTCATTGCGGCGAATGGATAGCGGACCACCTGAAAAACAAGGGTGTTAAAAAACTGGGTGTCTATGGTCTCGAATACATTATTAATGTACGCGATTACTCTGCCCTGGCGGCCAAAGATTTTGAAATTATAGATTTTGAGATACAGTTTGATTATTCCCGTGCTCAAAAGAGCGAAGAAGAATTGATCTCTGTTCGCCATTCCATGGAAATCAATAAACAGGGTGTGTTGGATGTTATTAGTAGTTATAAATCTGGCAAAACAGAATCGGAATTAATGGGGATCGCCGAACAAACGTTTGCCGCTGCCGGTTGTGCACGAAATACGATGGACATGGTTCAAATGGGAGCTAATGGCTCATTAAGGCCACAGATGGTTTTTCCCAGTCAACGCCCAGTTCAGGACAGTGATGGCATGATGTATGGTCTGGAGATTTCTGGAGAAGGTGGACACTGGGTAGAATTTTCCCGACCAATTATGCCAAACGGTATGGATGATATAACCAAAGAAATGATGACAGCCTATGAGGAATTTCATGAACTCGCAAAAGAACATATGAAAGCTGGTAATAATGCGGAAGAAGTTGCCAACATTTGTATGAAACCGATCTTTGATCGCGGTTACCGTTCTGGTCACGTCTGTGGACATTCTATCGGCATGACCATGATCGAATTACCACGAATCGGTGAAGGTTTTGATTTTGTATTACCAGAAAATATGATTTGTTCTATGCACCCGCATTTTATGAATCAGGAACGTACACATTCCCTGTATTTTCAGGAAACCTATCGCGTGGGCAAGGAGAGTGGTGAGCCTTTATCCGGTGTCCCGATCAAGGCTTATGAAGGTGGTGAAACATCCTTCTGATAAATTAAGTGGGGTCAGATGACACTTTTTGAAAAGGAAAAGTCTCATCTGACCCCACTTAATCCTCTACGCCCTATTTTTTTCAGGTTTGGATAAGGCTCTAGTGTGGCGATCAGAACCGTTCCTATTAATACGATAATTGCAATGAACCAGAGTGCCCCGATATAATTTCCGACGCTATCATAATAATATCCCATTAATGGCGCACCAAATGCCGAACCAAGTTGAAATGCGGCAAACATTATGCCGTAGATTTGACCAAATGATTTTTGTCCAAAATAGCGGCTACAAATATAGGCAATTTCACATATTTCAGATCCGGTTGCCAGGCCAACAAAAATAGCCGCGACAAAGACGAATCCTCCACTGCTACCCAATGCCAGGATAACAATGCCTGTCACAAGACCAAGTAAAAAAATGGCAGTGATATAAGGAGCAAAAAATCGATCCATGAGATAACCTGCCAGGATACGTCCAAAGATCAGGCCGATGCCTAATGAGGTCATACAGAGAGCAGCCGTTGCGGGCGCAACACCGCGATCGATTAACATGGGAACGAGATGTGCCAGAACACTGGTGATGCCAATGCCAACCAGAAAAAATGATGACAGGATCAGCCAGTAGGGTTTAGTTTTCTGAGCATCACGCCCTGATAATCCGATGCTGTGGTCATTTGTGTTTGCAGTTGGATCCTGGATATTGTTCTCGCCATCCGGGAGGAGATTCATTTCCTCAGGCGTTTCTTTTAACAGAAATAGGGTCAGGGGCAATGAGATGCAGAATATGGCAGCAGCAAAGCCAATGTAAGCAGAACGCCAACCAAAGCTATCTATCATCATCTGGGCAAAGCTTGGGATGAGCGCGGCACCGGCACCGAATCCGGATAGGGCAATGCCAAGTGCAAGACCACGACGACGTTTGAACCAGCCAATAATGACGCGTGAATAACTTTGAGGTAATGTGCCAGCACCGAGAATCGGGATGAGCAGATACATCGCATAGAAATGCCAGATATTCCCGTTTAATAATGTCATTGATGAGACAGCCAGTCCCATTAATATAATTGAAGGGATCAATACACGACGCACTCCTATTCTATCGATAATAAATCCCAATAAGGGAGAAGCGATGACAATAGCGATGTTTGTCATTGTTAAGGCAAATGATATCTCCCCGCGTTGCCAGCCGAATTCTGCTTCAAGTGGTTTGACGAAGATGCCAAAGGCAAACACGGTAAACATGGCATAGCTGAGTGCGAGACCGACAAAGGCGGCCAGGACCCACCTGGCCTCCACCCCTCCGAGCTCACCGACCGCCTTTCGCATCGGCATCACCTCTACTCGGCGGTCGATACGGTTCGATCCATGAAGAATGGCACCGACACCTGACGCCCGGTTGACCTGTGAGCGCGCCCGAGCGCTGCTCTGGAGTACGTAAAGACAATTGCTGAATCCATCATTAATTTGCCACCTCCCCTCAAGACTCAAGATTGCGCGAACGCGCGTGAGTCCTCCATCCGTTGTACCTCTGGATCACTCATC
>JAIVVP010000089.1:0-6455 GCA_049189775.1 Gemmatimonadota bacterium
AATGCCCTGGCGTGTTGATTGTCAATGTTACATTTGATTGATAGTTTTTCTATTGCTGGCTTAAGAAACACAAGCCCAAGAATACAGGCCAGGCCAATTGAAAATGTGGGTACATTGAACTGACTGGCGTTCTCGGCTACGTAGCTTAATTTATTGATAACAGAATCACCACGAGGAACATCCAAACCGGTAAGATTTTTTATCTGGCTAATGATAATAATGATTGCGGCTGCACTGGTGAAACCATTTAATACCGGATGACTAAGAAAATTACTTAAGCCTCCTAATCTGAACAATGCCATTACAATGAGCAGACTGCCGCAAAGAGCAGATAGCAAAATGACATCAGCAATATATTCAGGTGTGCCAGGAATTTTACCAAGCGAGACCATGGCTGATGCCACCAGGATTGCAGCAACAGATACAGGTCCAATAGCTATGGTTCGACTGCTTCCAGTAAATGCATAGATCAGTGGCGGGATAATACTGGCGTAAAGACCGAGTTCTGGTGGCAGGCCTGCCAATACTGCATATGCCATCCCCTGTGGGACAAGTAAGATGGCCGTTATTACCCCAGCGACAATATCGTCGCTCAAATCAATCTTGCGATAAGCCAGTAACCAGTTGGGGAGAATTTTTATATTAGACAATTGTTCTTGTCTTCTTTATTCAGGCAGTAAATGCGGCCTTTCCTTATGTGGGATGTCCCATTCATGTCCCTTCAACATCCAGTCCCAGTACAGAATTGGCAGAAATTTTTGTTTCATAAGCCACATACTGTAGCGCTCTTTGGTGGGGTCTAATAATGGAAGACTGGGTGTGACCTTTCCGTCATAGCAGAATTCAGCAAGAATGGCAGATTGATAACTTGTAACCAGTGGGCACGAACCATAGCCATCATATGCGCCCGCAAATGATTTATCTTTCATTAATGCAAGAAGGTTCTGAACCACAACGGGAGATTGCAGGCGGATTGCAGCGGCAGTTTTCGCATTAGGCGTTGATGTGGCGTCCCCCAGGGAAAAAATATTGTTATAGCGTTTATGTTGTAGTGTGTATGGATCGACATCAACCCAACCCGCTTCATCAGCCAGGGAACTTTCTTTTATAAAATCCGGTGCACTTTGCGGTGGCGTGACATGGATCATGTCAAATTTTGTTGTGACTGTCTCACCGGCATTATCCCCATCGACGACTTCAAAAACAGCCTCTTTCGATTCACCGTTGATGGCGACAAGATTGTGTCCGAAATTTACATCTATGCCATAACGGGCAACAACTTTTTCCAATGGTTTGGCGAATGTTGGTACACCGAACATTGCCGGGCCCTGTAGGAAGAACTTTACGTCACTTGCATCAAGAATCTTGTTTTTACGGAAATAATCAGCGGCCAGATACATGATCTTCTGTGGTGCACCTGCACACTTGATGGGCATCACAGGCTGGGTAAAGATGGCCTTGCCTCCTGTAAAACCCTGGATACATTGCCAGGTGTATTCTGCATATTGTCTGAGATAGTTACTGCAGACACCATTCTTGCCTATCGTCTCTTGCAGTCCTTCTATCTTATCCCAATCTAACTGTAATCCCGGACAGACCACCAGATACTCATATTCAATAGATGTATCATCGTTTAGATTTATCTGATTATTTTCTGCTTCAAAGCCAGTAACAGCCTGTTTAATCCACTTAACCCCTTTAGGGATCAGGTTTTTCTCATCTCTGACAGTTTTCTCTGGCTTGAATGCCCCACCACCGACAAGCGTAAACGCAGGTTGGTAATAATGTTTCTCTGATGGCTCAATAATGGCAATATCCAGTGATTCATCCTTACGAACAAGAGAAGATGCTACGGCGATACCTGCAGCGCCGCCGCCAACAATAATGATTTGGTGTTTCATGATTAAACCCTATATATCTGTTGATTATAAGCTTATTGCTTTGTATTATATACAAAACCTGCTTTTAGTAAAGTCATGTATATTCATTATATATCCGGAGAGAATCAATGCTATTTAAAGAGTTAAATTTGGGCAAATGTAAGACCTATTTGATCGCCTGTGACACACATCATCAGGCGGTTTTAGTTGACCCTGTCCAGGAAAATATAGACCGTTATCTTGCAGTTCTTGCGTATTATGGTTTGAAGCTTATTTATGTTATCGACACACATACGCACGCTGATCATCGTTCAGCTTGTAAAGTATTGTCCGAACTGACTGATGCCAAAATCGTCATGCATCGTCTGGCACCCCACCCATTGGTTGATGTACACGTTGACGAAGGTGACGAACTCAAAGTGGGCAATATCGTGATGCAGGTGCTATATACGCCTGGACACACACCCGATGGTATTGCCCTGGTCTTGAATGATCGTGTCCTCACCGGGGACACCTTAATGATAAAAGGTACAGGCAGGACAGATTTTGCCGGAGGCAACCCCGCTGAGGAATATGACAGTATTACTGAAAAACTGTTTGCCTTGCCGGATGAGACGCTGGTCTTCCCTGCACATGATTATCGAGGCAATACACAGTCTACAATCGGTGAAGAAAAAAGTATGAACCCACGTGTTGCTGGTAAAGATAGAGAACAATTTATTGATATCATGGAAAACCTGGGGCTTCCCCTGCCAGAAAAGATTCAGGAAGTATTACAACTGAACCAGACAGAACTGGATGATGATCTGTACGAACTTCCATCTATTGCCGAATTAAACCAGATCCTTCAGCTTGAACCAGACGAAGTAAAAGAGGCCTTAACTTCGCCTGCCCCACCCGTCCTCATTGATGTCAGGAGTGAGGAGGAATTTAATGGAACGCTTGGACATGTTGAGGGCAGCAAGCTGATCCCGTTGGATAAGTTGTCTGAAAATATTCCGACCCTGGAACAATACAAAAATGAAAATATCATTGTTGTATGTCGTTCTGGAGTCCGAAGCACAACCGCAGCGGCCTTGCTAACAGGCATGGGGTTTGAAAAAGTCTCTAATCTTCGTGGTGGAATGCTGGCGTGGAATGAAGCTGCGAAGTAATAAGCCCTGATTAAATAAACCCTGATAAAAATATTTTATATAGATAAAAACGTTCATTCACGCCCAGCCGGATTACTGAACGTGAATGATCTGTTTGTTTTATTCGTCCATTAAAGCGTCTCTGGAATCCTCTTTATTCCAGGGCATGATCCACATCTCGTACATAGATACTATCCACATGAAGGCAAATGCTAATCCCATCATGCCGCCGCCGATGATGACCAGCCAGGCAAAATGAGGACTGAGTTTGGTCAGCCACCATGATGAAATATCTACAAACAGGAAAATATAAGGCATGACGATAGCGCTTGCCTTCAGTACCGGAGGTACGCCGGCAGCCAGACTAAAGATCATACCAACGAACATAAAAATAAAGGCAATGCCAAACAGGTGGATATGTGAAACACGTGCCAGGTTAGAAAATGATGCCCCCGGATCGGTCTCGGCTCTTTTTGCAAAATTTTCAAATTTTGTAAAATCAGGGATGGTCATTCCTGATGCTTCGCTGTGACAGGCGATACAGCGAGTATCAACAATTGGTTTTATGTCGCTTTTAAATGCTTCTTCATCAGCACCTTTTTTTACCCATTCAATAATCTTAAATCGCTCTTCTTCTGGTGCCATGACCAGCATGGAACCGGTTAATTTATTTTCAAGGACAGAGCCAGAGCGTTTACCATAGTAACTGAAGACAATGTCATCAACTGAAAGTCCAAATTCGCCATCGGCCATGCCATGTGTGAATAATATTTGAACGAGCGCCATTAAATAACCCAGGGCAACAATACACAGATAGCCAGTAAACAGCATCTTGATGGATAATCCCTGACTGCATAAATTAATACCGTGGTGGAATGGCATAATGATGTTCTCCTGAATAGATAATATTGAGTATTGGTAATACTAATACGCGTTATCAAGGTTATCACCATATTTTTTTATGAACCAGCTTTTGCGGCTGTAAAACGATGAATCCCATTTGTATAAGCTACATGTGCATCACAACAATTTGCGCCAGGAAGTTATTGCAATTGCCGCCCACACCGACGACCGCAAAATCATGGCTATCACCGTGCGCTGTTCATATTCACCACCATTTAAAACATGGACTCCAAAAGCACCAAAGATCAAGAGCGTCAATACGGCTATAATGATTGCCGCCACCGGAGCCCAGGCTTTTTCCAACCAAATGCCAATTCCGGTAGCGATATAGAAAAAACCTGCCAAAAAGTTGAACCAGAGTACAAAATTGACGTAGTTTCCTGCAGCATGTCTTGCTTCTCCATTAATAAAAAGCACGCTGCCACCTGATTTAATGGTCATCATGCCAAAAATCATAGCGATAATAGCGGTTATCCAGACCCATGCGGGCCGTTTTCTAAACGTCATTTCTATGTTCCCTGTTCAAGCTTAAAACCAGCATTTATGTAATGAGTAATCTGCCATATCTCCTCATCAGAGAGCCATTTCCCAAATGCAGGCATAGCACTGTCAAAAGGTTTGCCACCTTCCGAGATAGTCCAAAAAAAGAAGGCGTCTGTGGCTATCGGTAATCTACGGGTAAACATAAGATTGGCTGGTCCAGGAACCAACTGTTCGCCAGCCAGACCATCCCCTTTGCCAGATTCTCCATGACATGCCAGACATTGCATTTGATAGAGCTTTTTTCCATCAGAAAGATTCACTGTAGATGCGGGCAATGGGTTTTTTAAATCAGCATACTGATTCGGTATATCTCCCCACATGTATTGTGTATAACGACCGATAAAGACGGAATTTGATTCATTAATGCCAATATGCGAGCAACCGCTAGCAGTCATAGCCAGTGATAGTAATGAGATCATATATAGTGAGCGTAGTGATAACATTGATCTTGTCCTGAGTGGAGTAATTAACGGTATGAAGGCGTAGCTCTGCTAAGGTGACGTAATGTTTACCGTAAGCTCCTTGTGCTGCGGTAATTGAAAACCGAGTTGCCGCACCAACTCATCATACATATTTTCTTCCTTTACGTTTCGCGCACGTTCAGCATCCAGATCAGTGAGATTTCTTATTACCTGTTGAACATAGGGGTGATCCTGCATGTAGTTCTGCTTCAGCAGAAACAACACCTGTTCAAACTGTAAACGTGCATCATCAAATCGTCGCTGACTCAGGAACAATTGGCCAAGAGAATTCTGGCTAATCGCTAGTCTGAGCGAATCGCCAGGTGATTCTAACCAGATGGATATCGCCTCTTTATAGAGAGGTTCGGCCTCCTCCAGACGTGCTTCACCATGGTAAAGATCAGCCAGATTAGCCAGCATAGTGGCAATGTTGGCATGTCGTGGCCCCGATGCCACGCGTGCTATATCAAGTGATCTTTTTAACAGTGATTCGGCAGCAGTGGGACGTTCCTGGCGTACAGCCAACGATGCTAGCTTGTTCAAGCTCACCGTAAGTAGCAGATGGTTGTTACCGAGTACCTTCTCGCGCAGTTGCAGGCTTTCTTGCAAACAGGATCTGGTTTCTTCATAGCGTTCCTGCACAACATATATGGCACTGAGTTGATCCAGAATCACAGCCACCTGTAGATCATCGGGTTCCAGCGCAGATCGAAATATTTCCAACACCATCAACTGATACTCTTCAGCCTTATCATATTCCTGCGTTATAAAGGCAATTTCAGCGGCAATCGAGAGATAGTTCGGATTTGAGTAATTCAGCTGTATAGCTTCTTTAATCAGGCTGCTAGCTAATGTGAGGTCATTACGATTCGCGGCAATGATACTCAAATTGTATGCAGCCCCTGCAGCTTGCTGCCTGCTGTCGAGGCGCACCTGTTCAAGAAATTCCTCCGATGTAGAGGCCGACGGTATTTCAATTGCTACACTCTGTGACTGGCTAACTGAAGCAGCAGCATTCACAGCCAACTCATCAATTTCATGCGCCTTCTCTCTAACCTGTGACCGTATCTGTAACCGTTCATTATTGCTGATATTTGCAAAAACAGCTGCTTCCAGGCTCATAGATACTACTGTCAATGCCATAATTCCTGTCGCCATCTTCAAACAATTTTTCATCTAAATTCTCCTCTTACAGATCCGCATGATGGTTCATCATCCACCTACTGGCATTCATTTCTCATGCTTTGATATCATTGCCTGTGCTTGCCACCGCCACCCTGTCGTGAACTATAACCACTGCCATAGCTTCCACTACTATTGCCCTGCCTGTTGCGATTCTGTTTTCCAGCGCCATCACCTGATCCCTGACCGCCAAGATCATAGCGAAGGGGTTGCTCCTGGCACCAGGTGTTCGAATGAAAAAACACAGACAACCCACCATGTGCTGCTGCCCCGTCAATCTCATTAAGATACTCCTGCTTTTTGGAATCCGGGTAAACACCTTTGACTAAATTTTTTGACCAGGACCCAAAAAG
>JAIVVP010000090.1:0-6449 GCA_049189775.1 Gemmatimonadota bacterium
TGCCAGTGCGAATTTCACCCTTCACCCTTAATTTTTTCACACTTCACGCCTATAAAGAAACATAGCATCACCATAACTGAAAAAGCGATAACGCTGCTCTATCGCATGTTGGTAAGCATTCATTATATTGCCTCGCCCGGCAAAAGCAGAGACCAACATCAATAAAGTGGATTCTGATAAATGAAAATTTGTAATCAGAGCATCCACTACTTTAAATTCATAACCGGGATAAATAAAAATATCAGTCTCGCCCTGATACGGCTTTAATTCGCTGGCTTGCGCTGCTGTCTCCAGACACCGGACAGCAGTAGTACCAACAGCAATGACCCGACCACCCCTGGCTTTGCATTGCTTAACTTTCTCACATACATCTGCTGACACCTCGAGATATTCACTATGCATCTGATGCTCTTCGATATTATCAACCCGAACAGGTTGAAACGTACCGGCACCGACATGCAAGGTGACAAAAACACTATCAATATTCTGATCCGAAATTTCCTGCATAAGTTCGTCGGTAAAATGTAAGCCTGCAGTCGGTGCAGCAACAGCACCGGGAGTCTTTGCATAAATCGTTTGATAACGTTCCATGTCCTCAACATCATCTTCACGTTGAATATACGGCGGTAATGGCATATGCCCAAGCTGTTGCATCAACTCTAATACCGTCATCTCACCTATGACATCGAGCACAAACATATCGTCCTGTCGCTCTATTAATTCAAGTTTTATATCGCCCTGTAGGTGAATTAAATTACCCGGTTTGGGTGATTTACTGGCACGAATCTGTGCCAGCATCCGTTGCTGATCCAGAACCCTTTCAAGCAGGATCTCCACCTTACCACCTGTCTCTTTTGTCCCAAACAATCTTGCAGGTATCACCCGCGTGTCATTAAAGACCAGTAAATCTCCTGCCTTTAACAAGCCAGGCAAGCTGGAAAAATCGAGATCTGTGTGTTCCCCTGAATCACAATCCATCACTAACAATCGACTCTCGCCCCTTTGCTCGGTCGGAAACTGGGCAATTAACTCATCTGGTAACTGGTAGGTGAATTCGTCTCGTCGCATGGGCGGCGATGGTAGCAGAATTTGTATTACCGAATAATAACAAAGAGGTTTTAACTGGCAGCAAGTTTACATATACTTGCGCACCTGCTTTCTAGCAGACGTGCCGGGGTGGCGGAATTGGTAGACGCGCCGGATTCAAAATCCGGTTTCTTCGGAAGTGCGAGTTCGATTCTCGCCCTCGGCACCATTATGAAGTGCGCGCTGATGAACACCATCCATGGTGTTCCCCCTTCGGGCGCTGTGTGCGTCCAAATTCATTCCAGATGAATTTGTCAATTCTCGCCCTCGGCACCACTTTTTTTTCATCCAGTATTTATTTGTTAGAGCTCCTAGCCTTTTCCAAAACTGACCTGTTTTAATCTAGTCGGAGTTTGTCAAAGTAACGATGCATCTCATCTATTACCTTTCTGGAGAGCAATATTGTCGAGAGCAAGGTAGGAAAGATCATCAAGGCGAACATTGAATCAATAATGTTAATGATTGTTGCCTGAGTCCATACGGCACTCATGGGAATAAGAACCAGATAAATTAAAATATATTTATTGCCGATATCCTTACCAAATAGATAGCGTGCGCATTTCAAACTGTAATAGGAATACGTGACCATGGTTGAAAGCGCAAATAGAGTGAAGACAAGATAGACGATGATGTCACCAAACCCGGGTAATGACTGCTTAAATGACATCGCTGTCATGATAACCCCACTATCACCGCTATATACCCCTGAACTTAATATGACTAATGCAGTACAGGTACATACGATATGTGTATCAATGAATGGCCCGAGCATTGCGACCAGACCTTCTCGTACAGGTTCTCTGGTTTGAGCGGCGCCATGCGCCATTGCCTCAGTACCTACGCCTGCTTCATTAGAAAAAATTGCGCGTTTGATTCCGGTAACAAGGACTTGTTTAAAGACCAGGCCAGTTGCCCCTCCATAAACTGCCTCTCTTCCAAACGCTGCAGAAACGATATCGAGCAAAATTCCTGGCACCGCATCAAAATTAATTATTATGACGACAAGACTGCTTATGACATAAGCTAAAAACATAAAAGGGACAATCATTGCCGTCACTTTTCCGACACGTTTTACGTCACCTATAATTATGATACCTATAAACAATAATGCAGCTATGCCGGTAAATAATGGAGTTATCGAGAATTCGTTCTGTAACAGACTTGCAAGTTGGTTTACCTGAAACAACGGCAGGCAGCCGATCAGGCCTGCTGCTGCAAAGAGTATCGCAAGTGGTTTAAATCGTTTCCCCAGGCCACATTCTATGAAATACATTGGCCCACCCTGCGCAATGCCATCTTCATCCTGTTTGCGATATAGACAGGAGAGTGTGCAGGTAAAAAACTTGATGACCATTCCAAACAGGCCGGCAACCCACATCCAGAAGATTGCACCGGCACCACCCATACTGATAGCAATAGCAACACCAGCGATATTGCCCATACCTATTGTGCCGGAAAGGGCGACGGTCAAGGCCTGGAAATGCGATAGTTCTCCCGGTTCATCTTTCCTGCTGTATTTTCCCGAAAGAATAGCAAAGGCATGAAAGAAACCGGTTAATGGTTTTAAACGTGATATATATGCGAAGTAAATGCCGGTAGCGAGAATAAAGACAACAAGTGGCAGCCCCCAGAAAAGGTCGACAACGATAATCCAGAATTGCTCAAACTGGTTCATTGCACTTAGTTGATTTTATGCATCAAGTATCTTGCCACCAAGCTCGGTAATCATTGCAATTAGTTTTAGTTTCAGTTCTTCAAGACGACCTGAATCTGTACTACGTATTACAAGATTGACGCCCAGTTTTCTTTGTTTGAAATACGGGTAACTGCCGATGCTGATATCCGAGAATTCATCCTGTAATTTGCCAAGATCATCTGCAAACACACCTTCACCAATATTCGTTGCAACATTGATGGTAATAATTGGATCGCCACCCACCAGTCTGTCTGTAATGCCATCAAACATGAGCCGCATAATGGCTGGCACGCCGGCCATGACGAAAACATTCTCCATTTGATATCCCGGGGCACCACTGAGAGGATTATCAATCAGCTTCGCACCTTCCGGGATGTGCACCATTTTCATCCGCGCTTCATTGATGCCACCCGACTCACTATAACTTTCAAGTAGCCTGACTGCTTCCAGGTTTTTTTCCAGATCAACCTTAAATGTTTTGGCGATGGCTGCGGAAGTGATGTCATCGTGCGTTGGGCCAATACCACCTGTGGTAAAAACATAGGTATAGGTCTCCCGGAAGTGATTGACCGTATCAATGATGGTTTGTTCGATATCGGGAATGACCCTGGATTCCATTATTCTGATACCCAGTGCATCCAGTTGCTTTCCCATATAGGCAAGATTTGTATCCTGAGTTCTCCCTGAAAGCACTTCATTGCCGATAATAATAACGCCTGCTGTGACTTTGGATGAATCATTCATGTTAAATGCTTTATAGCATGTTTATACAGATGACGTCTTCATCTGCACAATTGATCCGGGAATGATTAAGATAACAAGATTTGATATCTCAATTTAATAAAGTCTCACATCCTTGTGACAGGGGGGCATCCCTTGGGTAGAAAATTATTGGATTGAATATTGATTAATATCTTTGATGTATCACCACTCGTAATTGAGTGATGCGTATACATTTCTACCTGCGCCAGGAACACGTTCACCAACAGGCACATCAACATCACGAACACGATTAACACCACCCAGGTGGGGCGCGTAGTCCTTATCAAGTAAATTATCAATACCTGCGGCAAAGGTGAATCCATTGTTAGGGATATTATAGTTTCCGTAAATATTCAGCAGCACATAGCCCGCTGTTTCCAGTTCATTGGTGACTTCAGATACATCATCCTTTTTCAGATAAGTAACAGTCTCCAGGGTGGTAGACCAATTATTTTGTTGGTGGGTTACTCCAAGGCTAATGTTGGCGGGAGAAATACGATAGAGATTATCTCCATTGTCCCGACGTTCTCCTTTTACATAACTAATTGCACCGTCAAGGTGCCAGTTATGATTAAGGTGATAACCAAAATCAGCATCCACACCATACAAACGGGCATCAATATTCGCAAACTGCAGGAGTTTCGCATTGCTGCCCGTCATGCCTGCTGCCATTGTATGAAACATAATTGCTGTCGCATTGCTTGCATCAATACCCTGGATATAATCATCAACATGATGAAAGAACGCACGAGGAGCAAAGTAGGCACGCCTGTTCCGCCAGTCGAGTCCCAGTTCGAATTGATAAGAGACCTCCGGATCAAGATTGATATCTCCGATATAATTATTGCCATCTGCCAAACCGCCCGCTGACTGCAATGGTAACCACAGATAGCGTTCCTGGTAGGAAGGTGAGCGTGTTTTACGGGCAAAGCCGAGTTCAATATTGGTGTCTTTGCGCAGTGAGTGAGTCAGTTTTATCACTGCATCAATATTGTCATCCTTCTTCGAACGATCTGCAGCATTAAATGTAGCGGCAAGCATATTTGCATTCATTTGCATCATTGCCATCGGGAATCCTGTTGCAGACACGGTGCTGGCATCCATATTGACATGCGTATACCTTAAGCCCAGTTCCAGATCCCACGCAGTAGCAAGTTCCCGCTGCCACTCACCAAAAATACCAAAGACGTCCCGTTTAATATTATTAAAATTTTCGATCAGGAATGCATTGTCCATGGGGTTAAATATATCTGCATCATGATCCGCCAGATGGCCATCCGTCCCCAGCTCTAGCTTGCCTCCCGCAAATGCCATAGTTGCGTTGATCCCATAGCCATAATCTTCGCTATCAGCAAGTGAAAATCGTTGCATGGTCATCGGACCACCCATAATCAGGGGTGGGGAACGTAAATCAAAATTGGACATCCTGTGATCTATCTGCGACCAATAAACCTTGCTCTCAACCTGCACCTGATTCCAGGTTCCTTTATAGGTGCCTCGGGCAATATCAGCATCTATGTATATAATATCCATCGGCAAGGCTGGTGTACCACTCTCGTTGGTATCATTGCGCACGTATTCCAGACCAAATTCATGGTCTTCTTTCTTATAGCCATAACCCAGCTCGTAACTATTTCGATCATGTTCACTGGGTGTGACATCACCATCTGCAAAGGCGTAATCGTCACTATCCTGTCGACTAGCTGATACATGCATACGATGGTTTTGATTTGCCAGTGACATCAGTGTTGAAACGTCATAACCACTATCTACACTATGGCCACCCACCGATGCCATTCCGTGAAACTCAAGCTCCTCACCTTCTGAAAAATCACTACGGGTTGATGTGGCGCGTATGGTGCCACCAATTGTTTCGTTACCTGAACTCACGGGCGCAATACCACGAATGACCTCCAGGCTTTCCAATTGCGCACGGGGTATGTAGGAAAGAGGAGTATCCATCGCATTCGGTCCACCGGAACTGATTTTAATACCATCCATCAAAACATTGACCCGGTCACCATACATGCCTCGATATTGTGCGATTCCGGTAACAGATCCATTGCTATTCACATTGGCACCCGGAATTTTTTTAAGTAGCTGGGCACTATCGGCTGCTGGTGCATTGGTCAGATCCGGGTCAATCACATATTTATCAAAGCCGGAGTACTCTCCTGACACCACAAGCTCGGATAATGATACAGGATGTTCAGCATTTACTACGCTTGCTGCACTTAATGAAAAAAACAGGATCAAATATTCAGAGACTGGTCTGAATTTTTTGTTGATGTACAAAACGATTTTCCCTTTAACTTATTGTTGAATTTTTAGACAAGGGAACTTATCAAAAAGATTGAATATTGAGAATGTGACATATTGTCGCAGTAGTTTTGTTTGATAAAACGGTATAATCAGAGCCAGAGTTTAAAATATATAGAACACATACCATGCATCTCAATCTTGGATATCTACTACTGATCCGTCTGTTCGCTATAGGTGGCCAGATTCTGGCATTGAGCTATATGTATTTTTATATAGGAATTCATTTCCCGGTCAAACCGGTAGTATTGATCATCACCCTGTTAAGTGTGTTTACTGCTCTTTCCTGGCTCGGCTACCGTGACTCGAAAGAAATTACTGATCGCGTCTTTGTGACACAACTGATGATTGATGTATTTGCCTTATCGTGTTTGATCTACTTCACTGGTGGTTCAATCAATCCATTCATTTCATTATTTATATTACCCATTATTTTCTCAGCAGCGAGTCTGAAGCCTGCTTATACTTCTGTCATAACCCTGGCTGCCGTCAGCAGTTATACCGCCCTGATGTTTTTTCATGTGCCCCTTGGTAATGTGACTCCGGATAATGTACATATCCATCAAGATGGTACACAAATGCATCT
>JAIVVP010000091.1:0-6416 GCA_049189775.1 Gemmatimonadota bacterium
CCGGCGCTCTCGGTTACGTCCGTGAACACCCCATCGTCATTGCGATAGAGAAGGTTCGGTTCGGTGAAGCGGCCGAAGAAGACATCTTTGTCGCCATCATTGTCGAAGTCGGCAAACAGAGCGACATTGATCTCAAGCCAATATGATCTCGCCCTGTTCGACCAACTGTATAAAACATTCTGGTACGGGGAACAAATTAATGAAAAAATTAAAAAAGAACCTACAGACAAGGATTTTGATGAGCTCAATAGTTTAGAGAAAGACCAGCAACGAGAAATAAAACAAGAAGAACAAGTCTCAAATTCAGATAGGCCGGAAATTCCACAAGCATACAGACAAGTAAGCTATAGCCCTAAAGAATATTTAATGAAAAAGGATCTGGGATTGATGTCGCCGGAAGAACTGGAACAGACTCGCAGGCTGATCGCAGAACTTATTACGATTATTGCAAATGTCCAGAACCGCCGCCGCAGGAAGAGCCACAAAGGCCATGAATTATATTTTCGTGAGATGCTTCGACGTAATGCATCCCATGGCTCTGATGGCATGGAAATATTGTTCCGGAAAAAACGCACCAAGAAAACCAGGCTGATGCTGCTCTGTGATGTCAGTGGCTCAATGGAACAATATAGCCGCTTTCTTATCCATATCATCTATGCGATGCACCAGGAATTAAGTCAACTCGATGTTGCCGTGTTTTCCACACACATGACAATGATCACGGATTGTTTGAATACGGATAATATTGAGGACTCATTAGATGAAGTCACTAAGACTACTATTGATTGGGCAGGTGGAACAGATATAGGCCAATGTCTTCACGAGTTCAACCATCATTTATCACGTGAAATCTCCTCATCACGCACCATCATTGTGATTCTCAGCGATGGTTGGGACCGAGGCAACGCCACAATCATGGCAGAAGAGATGAAGCAGCTGCATAATCACGCCTACAGAATTCTATGGCTGAATCCCCTGCTGGGCCATAATGAATACCAACCCCTGTGTCAGGGCATGCAAACTGCCCTACCCTATATTGATCACTTCATGCCAGCACATAACCTGGATAGTTTTGCCAGACTGATTAAACAATTAAGGCTACTCTGGCGTTAGTTAAACCGGCCAAACGTAGATCACGCTGGTTTATTTAAAATGAGGCAGTACTTGCTTACCAAGAATATCGAGGGCTTCATCAAAATTCGGCCCCAGACAATGACCGAAGGCGACGTGGGTTACTCCTGCATCCACCATTTCTTCAATCTGTTCAATGACATCGTTCGCTGTCCCCGTCACTGAGCATTTGGCGACAGATAGATCCGATATATAGCTCGCCCCTTTTTCGAAATCACCAGTCGAAGCCGCCTCGCGCACCTTGTTTATCTCATCTTCAGAGATGCCGGCAACATCTGTCATGGGGCGTAAATAGGGTAGATAAACGGCCAATACCTTACGCGCCGTCTCTTTGGCCTTTTCACGATCAGCGCAGATAGAACTCAAAGGTCCTGCAATAATTTCAACCTCATCCGGGTTACGATTTACACGTGCCGCACCGATCTCGATATTTTCACGAATAATCTTGACGTAATCGGGGTTCCAGAGACCATCCGACTTGACCCCTTCTGCTATTTCCCCCGCTAACTGGCACATCTTTGGGCCCCAGGTGCCAATGAAGATGGGCACTTCCTTGCGCAAAGGTTGAAAGCGGAAAAACAGTTCCTCAGTGACGGTAAACACTTCTCCATGAAAGGCGGTGTGATCACCCGATAGTAAACGACGAATAATATGAATCGCTTCACGCACCATGGTGATGGGTTTACGTTGTTTCTCGATCCCCAGAAACTCCCAAAAAGCACCACGGGCAATACCCAATACGGCTCGGCCATTAGTTAATTCATCAAGCTCTGCCAGATTACCAGCATGATAACAAGGGTGGACGATCTGCGGAGTAATGATGCCGGGACCGACCTTGATACGACTGGTATGTTCCCCGATCAGAGTTAACAACGGCCAGGTGGGTTTAAACATGAGATCGTCATAGACATGCAACTCATCAAAATCATACTGTTCTATACGTTTCGCTTTATCAATGTAATCGCGAATAGGGTAACTTCCCTGCAGAGCAACACTAAATTTGATCGACATGTTGTATGGCTCCTGTTTTGTTACGGTATAAAAATCTCTGTCTTTTCTCTCGGGTCTCTCATACCCGGTTTACGTCTGGTTCAGGATAACATTCTGCATAAAAAAACCAGTAGGTATATTTTTCGTCATCATTTCACATCCCCTGAGAAAGTTTACGGGGATAAATTTATACTTGAAATATACAATACGGTGCCGTATGGTTATTTTATTATAATTGATGTTTTTCTTCAATTAAAGGAACAATCATTGAGCACGAAATATTATTAAATATTGCTTATGTCAAATATCGTAACCTATGAACGCATCGATGATATAGCCCTTATCACGATTAATAATCCTCCCGTTAATGCGATGGATTTGCAAACGAGAAAATCGTTATCGCAAGCTATCGACCAGTTAAATTCAGATGACACAGCAAAGGCAGCAGTATTGATCTGTGCTGGCCGCACCTTTATAGCTGGCGCGGATATTTCAGAGTTTGATCAGCTTCCATTCAAAGATCCCTGGTTACCGGAAATCGTACAGAAAATAGAAGATTGCACTAAACCTGTTCTTGCAGCCATTCATGGTTCCGCACTGGGAGGTGGTCTTGAAATAGCATTGGCATGTCATTTTCGATGTGCCCTGACAACAGCCAGGCTGGGTTTGCCTGAAGTAACACTTGGCCTCCTTCCAGGTGCAAGCGGAACCCAGCGCCTGCCACGACTTGCTGGAATAACAAAAGCGCTGGATATGATGCTATCTGGCAAACCTGTCAATGCACAGGAAGCATTTGATAATGGCATAGTTGATAAACTCATCGAGAGTAATTTACAGGAAGGTGCAATTGCATTTGCAAAAGTAATACTGGAAAAACAGCTACCGATAAAACGCCTTAGTCAGATTGATATAAACAAGTCCGATGTTACACCTGAACTATTTGCAAATTATCGTAAACAGATTGCAAAAACAGCTCGCGGCTTTTTTGCCCCGGAGCAAATTATTAAATGCGTTGAAGCCGCTGCTGAACTTCCCTATCAGAAAGCCCTGCAAATCGAAAATGAATTATTTCTTGATTGCTTAAAATCTGATCATTCGAAAGCACAGAGACATTTATTTTTTGCAGAACGTGAAATCACCCGTATCCCGGATATTCCCAAAGATACTCATGCACGTGAAATTAGAACTGTCGCCATCATTGGTGCCGGCACAATGGGCTGCGGTATCGCAATGAATTTCTTAAATGCCACTGTTCCCGTCACATTGCTGGAGGTCGACCAGGCAAAACTGGATCAGGGATTGAATACAATCCGCGTTAACTATGAAGGCCAGGTAAAAAAAGGCCGCATAAGTCAGGAGCGCATGAATCGCGCCATGGGACAATTAAGTGGCACTACGGATTATGCTGATATCAGCGATGTGGATCTGGTCATTGAAGCCGTCTTTGAAAATATGGAGATCAAAAAAGAAGTGTTTGAAAAACTGGATCAGGTCTGCAAACCTGGTGCCATACTGGCAAGCAACACCTCAACACTGGACATTAATGTAATCGCAAACTGTACAAAACGACCAGAAGATGTGATCGGCCTGCATTTTTTTGCACCGGCAAATATCATGCCCTTGCTTGAGATTGTCAGGGGTGAAAAAACGGGCAAGGTAGCTGTTGTCACCGCATTAAAGATAGCCAGGACAATTCACAAAGTTGGTGTGTTGGTCGGTGTCTGCTTCGGCTTTGTCGGCAATCGAATGTTCCTTCCCTATGTCCGTGAAGCAGAATTGATGATGTTGGAAGGAATTGCACCGGAACGCATTGATCAACTTGCCTGTGATTGGGGTATGGCTATGGGACCTCATGCGGTAACTGACTTGTCCGGTCAGGATGTATTTTTCAAGCTTAACGATGAATGGGAAAACAAACCCGATGACCCAGCTTATTTCCGTATTTGCAAGGTACTTTATGAAAAGGGACGTTATGGCCAAAAAACCGGGGCCGGCATTTATAAGTATGAAGGTCGTACTGCAGTACCCGATCCGGAAGTCATGGAGATTGCCCGTAATGAAGCAGAATCACTGGGCATCGAGCAACGAGAAATCAGCGACGAGGAAATTATTGAACGTTTACTCTATGCCATGATCAATGAAGGCGCATTGATACTGGAAGAAGGTATCGCACTGCGTCCCGGCGATATTGATGTGATTTTTGCAAATGGTTACGGTTTACCTCGTTATCGTGGAGGCCCCATGTTCTATGCTGATCTTATCGGCCTGAAACAGATATATGATGCGACGAATAAATACCGGGAACGTTATGGTGATCGTTACTGGGCACCCGCATCTTTACTAGAGCAACTGGCGAAAGAAGGAAAAACATTTTCTGAATGGTCAATGAATCAATCGTGAAATAAATTAGTTTGTCCGCTTCCTGGTAGAGATGAATGTTGTATTTTTTAAGTACCTGGGAAGTTTGATGGCCTGGATTACATACGCTACCTGAGAAGTGTTATTCTTTTTTCTGTTGGACAGAAAATATTATCCTTGATGATTTAAAAATAATGAATAAACCTCATCAGCTTGCTTATCTGCTTCTTACTTTGATGGCATTCTTTCTCGCTTGCAATCATATCATCGGTCGTTTTGTACATACTGAAATCCCGCCCATCGGACTGTCATTCTGGCGTTGGTTATTTGCCGGGTTCTTATTATTTCCTTTTATAGCCTATAAAAAACGATCACTTCGTAACATCTTTCAGAACAACATTAAAAATCTTTTGTTATTGGGGACATTGATCGTTGGCGCGACTACCTTGATCCTGGTCGCGTTGAATTCAAGCTCGGCAATCAATATTTCCATCATCAATACCTTTCAGCCCGTATTGACGGTCATTTTTGCCCGGCTCTTCCTAAAACAGAAACTGGTCGCAATACAGCTTACCGGCATCCTGTTATCCTGCGCAGGTGTACTTGTTATGATCTCTAAAGGTCAACTAGACATCATCATGTCCCTGCAGTTTAACCAGGGCGATTTAATCGCCCTGCTGGCCATGTGTGGTTTTGCCGGTTATGCGATCAATGTCTACCGCATACCTGAAGAACTTAATGTACTGGAATCACTATTCGGAATAATTATTTCGGGTTGTATCGTTCTGTTACCTTTCTATTTGCTGGAATCGTTTTTTTACAGACCGGTGCCCGTCAATGCAACTAGTTTGTGGGCTGTACCTGTTCTGGCGTTACTGGTTTCTGTATTCAGCATGTTGATCTGGAATTTTGGTAATCGAACAGTTGGTACTGCACGAGCTACCGTATTTATCAATCTTATTCCTGTATTCGGTATTATCCTGGCAATAACCTTGCTGGGAGAGCAACTATCTATTTCCCACATTGTTGGGGCAGTCTGTATCTTTGTTGGTGTGGCCTGTGTCATTAAAAACAGCTTCGTGGCCGATTTGCACAAATGAGTGTGAAAATCTTTTACTCTTTCAAAAACAATTTGCCATTGTTCGTTTCTATATTGATTGGTTCAAGTTCCATTCCCAGACAAGGCCCTTTGACACAACGCCCGTTTTCAACATCGAATACTGCTGCATGCTGGGTACACACCAGATGTCCTTGATCTTTGTCGAATATTCCTTTTGAACGATTGCTCAAGGGTAAATTCATATGAGGACATTCATTCCTGTAGGCATATAGTCTTCCTTTTCTACGTATCACAATAAGGTCACAGCCCGTTAACAGAAACCGAACAGCACTGCCTTCTGTGAGTTCTTCCTCATGACATATCAGTCGCGTAGCATGTGCCGTGTCCATGAAATAAACTTACATATTTGGGTAGTTGGGACCACCACCACCTTCCGGTGTGATCCAGGTAATATTTTGTGAAGGGTCTTTGATATCACAGGTTTTACAATGTAAACAATTCTGCGCATTAATTTGCAACTGCTTTTCGCCTTTGTCACCGACAATAATTTCGTATACCCCAGCCGGGCAGTAACGCAGTTCCGGGGCATCATACTGTTTCAGATTTACCTCAATCGGGAGAACATTATCTTGCAAAATTAAATGACAGGGTTGATCTTCTTCATGGTTGGTGCCGGAAAGAAATACAGATGATAAAAGATCAAAGCTGATCTCACCATCCGGCCTTGGATAGTCTATCTTGCTGCATTCATCTTTGTTTTTTAACAGCCTATAAGCAGAGTCATAGGAAATAATACCTTCTTGGTATAAAAATTTTAACGACGTATCCATAGTATGCATACCATACTGAATACCTGTCTGGATAGCTGTTGGAATTT
>JAIVVP010000092.1:0-6385 GCA_049189775.1 Gemmatimonadota bacterium
ATAGCCACAAAAATATAACAATAACCGCGTCTGTAGATGCAATTATGTAGATAAAGATAGGAGAGGAGTCATGCCTGAAGAGCAGACTTATAACTATAAGGTCGTTCGCCAGTTTGCCATAATGACCATCGTTTGGGGCATCGTTGGGATGTCAGTTGGCGTATTAATCGCTGCTCAATTGGCCTGGCCAGCCTTGAATTTTGACATTCCATGGCTCACTTTCGGTCGCTTACGTCCACTTCATACCAACGCAGTGATATTTGCATTCGGTGGCAGCGCCTTGTTTTCAACCTCATATTATGTAGTGCAACGAACCAGTCATGCGCGACTTGCATTCGGCAAACTGGCTACGTTTACGTTCTGGGGTTGGCAAACGGTCATCGTTGCTGCCGCAATAACCTTGCCGTTGGGGATCACCTCATCAAAAGAATATGCCGAGCTTGAATGGCCAATCGATATTCTTATCGCCGTAGTTTGGGTTTCTTATGCCATTGTATTTTTTGGCACCATAATGAAAAGGAAGATCAAACACATATACGTGGCCAACTGGTTTTACGGTTCATTTATTATCACCGTTGCTGTACTGCATATAGTCAATAGCATTGCTATTCCAGTCAGCTTTACCAAATCTTACATCGTCTATGCTGGTGTGCAGGATGCGATGATACAGTGGTGGTATGGACATAATGCGGTTGGTTTTTTCCTGACAACCGGTTTTCTTGGCATGATGTATTACTTTGTTCCGAAGCAGGCCAATAGACCTGTGTACTCATATCGTCTGTCGGTGGTACATTTCTGGGCGATTATCTTTACCTATATCTGGGCAGGACCTCATCATCTGCATTACACGGCGCTGCCGGACTGGACCCAGTCTCTGGGTATGGTGATGTCACTTATCCTGCTTGCACCATCATGGGGTGGAATGATCAACGGTATTATGACCCTGTCAGGTGCCTGGGATAAATTACGTACAGATCCAATTCTTCGTTTCCTTATTGTCGCTATTTCCTTTTACGGGATGTCCACCTTTGAAGGACCCATGATGGCGATTAAGACCGTGAATGCCCTTTCGCATTACACTGACTGGACCATTGGTCATGTGCATTCAGGTGCATTGGGTTGGGTTGCCATGATCTCTATTGGATCGATGTACTATCTGATCCCACGATTATTCGGCCGTGAAATTTACAGTGTCAAACTAATCGAGATTCATTTCTGGGCGTCAACTATTGGTGTCGTACTTTATGTTGTTTCGATGTGGGTCTCAGGAATTATGCAGGGACTTATGTGGCGTGCTGTCAATGATGATGGAACGCTGACCTACAGTTTTATTGAGTCGGTTCAGGCAATGCATCCGTTTTACATTATTCGAATGATGGGTGGAGCCCTGTTCCTAATGGGGATGTTGATAATGGCTTATAACATCTGGCGAACGATAGATGGTGCCAAACCTGTAACAGCAACGATCCCATTACCAGTGACTGCACATTAAGGAGTGATGATATGAAAATTACTCAAGACAGTATTGAACAGAATGTCGGGCTACTGATCATAATGATATTGATCGTTATCAGTATTGGTGGTCTGGTTCAGATTGTGCCCCTGTTTTTTATGCACTCAACCACTGAACCCGTTGATGGCCTCGAACCCTATACTGCATTACAGGTCATTGGTCGTGATGTTTATGTTCGGGAAGGGTGTTATTTATGTCATTCGCAGATGATTCGTCCTTTCCGCGCAGAAACTGAAAGGTATGGGCATTATTCCCTGGCTGGGGAATTCGTTTATGACCATCCTTTTCAATGGGGTTCAAAACGGACCGGGCCAGACTTGCATCGCGTAGGGGGAAGATACAGTGATGACTGGCATCGTGTGCACATGAACAATCCACGTGATGTCGTGCCTGAATCCATTATGCCTGGCTATCCGTGGCTGGAGACAACAAAGGTAGACGATTCGATAATTCAGAAAAAAATGGAAGTCTTGAGAATAGTAGGTCTGCCATATACAGACGAGCAGATAGAGTCAGCTCAAAAAGATGTCGAAGGAAAGACAGAGCTGGATGCCCTCATTGCCTATCTCCAGGGACTTGGTACTGCGGTTAAAACGAGGAGATGATTTGATGCCTTTAATGACTCAAATTCAAGTTGTCTGGACCGTTGTTGTGATGATTATCTTTTTAGCTATTGTATTTTGGGCCTTTAGCGGTCGTCGCAAGGAAAGTTTTGATGAGGCAGCAAATATTCCCCTTGAAGAAGAAAATTTTCTGCAAGAAGAAATAAAAACTGCAGAAGTTAATAAGGAGAATTCAAATGCATGATTTTGTGAGTGAATTCTGGAGCTGGTATATCATTATTCCAACCGTCCTGGGTATCATTGGCTGTTTTGTGCTTCTGGTGAAACTATCCGGGGGCAGAATCGACCCTGATAAAGAGGCAGAAACTATGGGTCATGTCTGGGATGAGGACCTGGAGGAATTGAACAATCCACTACCAATGTGGTGGTTATACATGTTCCACTTTACCATTATCTTTGGTGTGATTTATCTTGTTCTCTATCCCGGATTAGGATCATATGAAGGTGTTCTTGGCTGGACCCAGACGAGTCAGTATCAGGATGAGATAGATACTGCCGCAGAAAAATACGATCCGATATTTAATAAATTTGCCGAGCAGGATTTGGTTGCAGTCTCTGAAGATCCGGAGGCGAACACCATCGGTAAGCGCTTATACGCTACCTACTGTACCCAATGCCATGGGTCGGATGCACGTGGTGCACGTGGTTATCCGAACCTTACTGATGATGACTGGTTGTGGGGTGGTAAACCCGAGGACATCAAGAAAACTATTAAGGAAGGGCGTTTCGGTGGCATGCCTGCATGGCAGGAAGTGATAGGTACTGAAGATGTATTTAATGTTACTGAATATGTTCGCTCTCTGAGTGGACAAGAGGGTAATAGAGTTGTGATCGCCAAGGGCAAGGAAATATTCGCAACAAACTGTGCCGTCTGTCATGGTGCTGATGCAAAGGGCAATTATATGTTCGGCGCACCAAATCTTACGGACAATAAGTGGCTATATGGCGGATCCCAGAAACGCGTGCTTGAATCGGTTTCTAAAGGGAGAGGTGGTCAGATGCCCCCACATGGGGAATTTTTAGGTGAGGCTAAAGTTCATCTGTTAGCTGCCTATGTTTACAGCTTGTCCCAGGAGAAGTAGTCTGGAAGAATGACCCGGTGAAGTGATCTTTTATCCTGGGTCTACCTCCAGGGGTAAGCTGAGAATGTAGTGGCAAGAATGGGTGTAGCTGAAAATAAAATAACAAAAGACGCTGATTTCCGGCAATCTTTATACGAGAAACACCAAAAAATATATCCACGTGAAGTCCATGGATTATTTGCCGCATTACGTGCTCTTGCTGGTGCCGGCCTACTCGGTCTTTATTATGTGTTGCCATGGTTGCAATGGGATGATCGTCAGATCGTTCTGTTCGATATACCTGCAAGAAAATTCCATGTTTTTGGCGCGACCTTCTGGCCACAGGACTTTCTGATCCTGGCTTTTTTACTTCTTCTTGCTGCATTCGCCCTGTTCTTTTTTACGGCCCTGGCAGGCAGGCTTTGGTGTGGTTACGCCTGTCCGCAAACGGTCTGGACTGAACTGTTTTTATGGATTGAAAAGAAAGTCGAGGGATCTGTAGCAAAGCAAAAGAGATTGAAAGCATCGAAGTGGACTATTGAGAAGATCATCAAAAAATCAATTAAGTACTCCCTCTGGTTCTTCATCTCATTTTTTACCGGTTTTACCTTTGTCGCATATTTTACCCCTGCCTATGTACTTCTTTCTTCAACAATAAATCTCACACTGGGGCCATGGGAGGCTACCTGGATTGGCTTTTTTACCGTTGCCACCTATGCCAATGCAGGCTTTATGCGTGAGCAGGTGTGTAAGTATATGTGTCCCTACGCAAGGTTCCAGAGTGCTATGTTTGATAATGATACGCTCACCATTGCCTATGATGAGCTACGTGGTGATCCTCGTGGGGCACGCAGAGTCAGTAGTGATCATCGACGCGCAGGTCTTGGGGACTGTGTGGATTGTGGATTGTGTGTACAAGTCTGCCCGACAGGGATAGATATACGTGACGGTTTACAATACGAATGTATTGGTTGTTCGGCCTGTATCGATGTTTGTAATGGCGTCATGGAAACGATTGGTTATTCGAAGGGCTTGATTCGATATACCACAGAGAATGCAGTCAAGGGTAATCCTTCCAATATTTTAAGACCACGAATCATGCTTTACATATTCTTGCTTGTCGCAATCACTGCAATTACTGCTTTCACCATTTATCAACGCAGTCCCCTGGGACTGGATGTCATACGCGATCGTAATCAGCTCTACCGTGATGCAGGAGATATGCTCGAGAATGTATTTACATTAAAGGTCATCAATATGGAGGAACGTGCAAACACCTATCGCCTTGAGGTTGAAGGCATAGCTGGTCTGACTCTGGTAGACAAAGAGCTGATTAAGGTTGATGCAGGATCTGTGGCGGACAGGCCAGTTCGAGTTCGTGTATATGAAGATAATTTGCAGAAAAGAAGTACTCCTTTCTTTTTTAAACTGATTGCTGTGGGAGATGAAGGATCAACTATTCCAGAGGCTGACGCATTAACTGTTACAGCAGAGGCAAGATTTTTGGGTCCTGCGCCATGATAACGAAATCATCTTCAAACTCGGCCAGGCCATGGTTTCGTGAACCATGGGTTTGGCTAATAATTGCACTGCCTGCCTCAGCAGTATTGGGAGGCATCATTACCATATGGATCGCAGTGGTGACAGACGATGGTCTGGTACAGGATGATTATTACAAATATGGTATGGAGATTAATAAGACACTGGCTCGGGACAAGGCGGCGGTTCAATACGAGCTTATGGCAAATATAATAATTTCAGAGGCCCAGAATAATATTCAGATCAAACTTGACGCAAATGACAAATTTGTCAGTCCATCAAGTATTAAACTCAGTTTTCTCCATCCTACGATAAAGGGGCAAGATCAGATTATGGTGTTTCACACCGACAGTGATGGTGTTTATGCAGGCGCGTTGCCGTCCCTTATCAGTGGCGATTGGTACTTACAGATCGAAGCTGATGACTGGCGGTTATTGGAAGAAATTTTCATCGAATAATCTGGCCCCATAGAACCGATGATGTAAACTGCTGTCTGAAGACGAAATGACCAGACACGCGACCAGAGACATAGACAACGCATCATGCATGACACTTTACCCCTGCTGAATTATTCAGATTTTCCTGCGATAAGCAGACGTAAGACAGAAATACTGCAGATCAATATCGGACTGCGTTGTAATCAGCAATGTGTCCACTGCCATGTAAATTCAAGCCCCAAACGCACTGAAAAAATGGATGAAGCAACTATTGCTGCAGTTTACGATTATGTAAAGAATAGTGATGTGCATACCCTGGATATCACTGGTGGTGCGCCGGAATTACACCCACAATTTCGTGAACTGGTGGTTAAAGTAAGGGCACTGGATGTCAAAGTGATTGATCGTTGTAACCTGACCATATTGAGTGAACCGGATCAGGAAAATCTGGCAGAGTTTCTGGCTGAGCCGGACTACCTGGTTCTGACCTTGCCAGATACCCCGAAAACCCGGCACTTTATCAATTCAGACAGTCTCGCGATGATGAAATCATCAGCGGTATTGATCAATGTCGGCCGGGGCAGCATTATCAATGAGGACGATCTGGTCAATGCTTTGCAGCAGCAACAGATAGCCGGCGCAGTGCTCGATGTTTTCGAAACCGAGCCATTACCCGATGATAGTCTGTTGTGGGAATTACCCAACGTGTATGTCACCCCGCACGTTGCAGCGGCCAGTTTCCCGCAGTCGCCGCGGACCGATTCAGCGTGCTGCGACAGATCATTCGCTACCTGCCGGACCGCCCTCTCGGCGCTGCCCTGTGCATCGGTCTGATGGCAACACTGATCTACGCTGCACCCACCATCGCGCTGCTCGGCCTGTTCGGCATTGAGCAGCTGAGCGTCAGTCACTACCTGATTTTCAAAACCCTTTGGACCGGGCTGATTGCCGCTCTGACCTGTCCGCTGGCAGTGCTCTTCCCACTGCTCAAACACCAGGCAGCCGGCACTCCGGCGCCACTGGTCAGCGACGCCGGAGCCTGATCACTCGCTCGGGCTTAGCGCCTGCCAGGCCCGATCACCCCGTCTGGCACCGGCGGCAGCCCACATGCGCTGCACTGTCTGGTCACGAGCCCAGCGTTGCCCGCCGGCGTCCTCCGGCTGCTCGGCCCACTGCGCAGTTGCTCGCGTCGTCGGTGTGCGCACCGCCTCC
>JAIVVP010000093.1:0-6312 GCA_049189775.1 Gemmatimonadota bacterium
TTGCCGAGACCATGCATTTTTGTGAACGGGATTTCCATCAGGCGTAGGGTACAGGGACTATCCTTAGGCGCAACCCTGTTTAACTTAAATACTGGGCGCGAAGATCAAGATTGTTCTATTGAAACCCCATCCGGGATATGTAGTGTCGAGGTTGGAAAAGCACATTCGGCACCATGTGACTCAACAATCCTGATGACTTTCAATAATACATCCTGCTTAACCTCATGGAACCGTATCCAGTTCGTCGTTTTAGTGAATGTATAGATAAAAAAGTCCAGAGACGAAGGCGCGAACTCATTGAAATTCACTATCAAGGTTTGATTCGAATCAATATCTTCGTGTCCCTGTAGCATCTTCTTCACGTCATCAATAATGGACTCCATTTTACCCACATCATCATAACGAATACCGATGGTTTCCTTGATACGACGATGTGTCATACGCGAAGGATTCTCAACCGAGATATTGGCAAAAATTGAATTAGGAACATATAAAGCACGTTTATCGAATGTACGGATCCGGGTCAATCGCCAGCCTATATTCTCAATCGTACCTTCAATGTCCCGGTCCGGTGATCTGACCCAGTCTCCCACATTGAAGGGTCGGTCCAGGTAGATCATCAGGCCACCAAAGAAATTCGCCAACAGATCTTTTGCGGCAAAACCAATAGCGATACCACCAATACCACCAAAGGCCAGTACCCCTGAAATGCTGTAACCCAGTGTCTGTAACGTCACCAGTAAGCCGGTAATGATGACTGATATTCTTAATAACTTTGCAATCGCATCTGCTGTTGTGCGATCGACTTCCTCGCCCCTGGCTTCTTTTTTCAGGATAATATTTTTTTCTGTACGTGAAATGAACCTGACCAGAAACCATACCAGTGTAAAGATAACGCCGACATCCCGAATCGGATCGATTGCGCCAAATATCACTGCACCACTTTCATTACTGACAATCTCGGCCGCAAAGCTAAGTCCGATTATCCAGATTAAAAATGTTATCGGACGTCTCGCAGCATCAACCAGAGCATCATCCCAATAGATGCTTGTTTCTTGCAGCTTTGCAAGTAACTTTCCAAGAATACGCTTTTGCAGAAAACTGAAGAGTAGCGTGAGGAAGACAACAAAAAATACCTGGGCCACCCAGGAGTTGCTGCTAAAGTAATTCTGTAATTCAATTAGTATTGTTTCAATATCCATTAATATCAGACCTTTTATTATGATCAATAAATTGCGGTTATTTCATAACCCTGTTGATTTAAATTTTCCATGATGCCGTCATCACCCGGAAGATGTAATGCACCGACAGCAATAAAGGCATCACCTTTTTGTAAAAATGGTTGCATACGATCAATCATTAATTTATTCCGATCGGTCAGTAACCTCTTGTTCAGTTCCTTGTATAAAGGTTCATCTGCATAGGGATGTTGCGCGCTTGCGGCCAACAGCCCATTCAAATCTTTTTCCAGGTAAAACTGCTTCATTTCTTCAATACCCTGAATAACCAGATTGTAATTGCACACAGTATCGAGCAGTAACCTTAGCTGATCATCCAGTGCCATTTCACTGAAAACAGCACCCTGTTCACTCAGTGTCTCCAAACCAGCTGTCTTGGCACCCCTGCTCGTTGCTATCTCTAACAATTTCAAATCCAGTGGCATGGGATTATCTGCAGGATAATTCATCATTAAAAATGCAGCCCAGGGCCGCATTATCGCGACAGCTTCTACCGGCAACTGGAAAGCCGAGAGTACTTTTGCAGTGCGAAGGAACAATTCATCATCCAGATATTCACTTAAGGTCGTGCCATCCATATAAAACATCATTTGTGAAAGTGTTAATACATCTTCTGGATTTGGCAGGGCCTCCATCACGAAGGTGTCTGAATTATTCAAGGCAGATTTAACTGCCTCAGGTAAATTCGTAATTCTCGGATCAGAAACATGTATCGTCCCGAAAATATAGCTGGAAGAATTCCCTGCTTTTGACACCTTCCAGAGTAAGGCATCGCTATATTTCGCAATAGAATTTGAGTCAGAAGATATTTTATCAAAAACACGACAATCTGCATTTGTCAGCTTGTGCTGAATATCTGCAGCTAATATCAGGCTCGAGATCAAGAACAGAACAGCTGCTGCAAATAGCGGAAGTATTTTGCTATGTCTGTATTGCATCATCACACTATTTTATCATCACCCAGGGCCAACTCAGGTTCCACAACCAGGCCTGCGATCTCTGTTGAGACGTTTTGCCATGCTTCATCATTTTTCAATTCAGCAAGATCAAGTTCGTATTTCCCATGCATGCGTATCAACCGGGATTGTGATGCTGGATTCGGTCCGACCTTGAGATTATCCAGCACTTCAATGGCTGCCTCCTGATTATTACACACAAGCACCATGTCACAACCCGCTTCCAGTGCGCAATGTGCACGATCGACATAACCTCCAACAACTTCCGCACCTGCCATACTGATATCATCACTAAAGATTACTCCCTGGAATTCCAGTTGCTGACGCAAGATATTGTGTAACCAGATGGATGAAAATCCGGCAGGTTTGTCATCCACTTCAGGATAAATGACATGTGCTGGCATGATCCCGGCGAGACCCGCATGAATCAAGCGTTCAAATGAGACCATGTCATCCATCTGAATATCTTCGAACCTTCTTCCATCAACGGGTATGGCAAGATGTGAATCTTCCTTCACGGCACCGTGGCCGGGAAAATGTTTTCCGACTGCAGCCATCCCGGCGCGACGCATGCCATGCATATAGGCCCTGGATAAATCAGCAACACATTCAGGATCTCTGTGGAATGAACGATCACCGATCACCTGACTGATGCCCTTACAAACATCCAGTACCGGGGCAAAACTAAAATCAATATCCACAGCTCGAAGTTCAATCGCCATCAACCACCCGGCTTTCTCAGCAAGCGTTAATCCTGCCTGTTTGTCCTTATCATAGCGTTCACCAATCAACTGCAAGGCAGGTAATCTTGTGAAACCATCTCGAAATCTTTGAACCCGCCCACCTTCATGATCGACTGCGATTAACAAGCGGGGTTCGCGTAGCCCATGAATCTCTTTTGCAAGCGCAGCAATTTGATCGGGCGATTCATAGTTACGCGAGAAGAAAATGATTCCACCCACCAAAGGATGTAGCAAGAGTTCTTTCTCATCATTTTCCAGCGTGGAGCCACGCAGATCCATCATGATGGGTCCTAATGACATGAACAACTCTCCAGAAAATATTTATGAAAAAAAACCATTATTGTCTTTTAAGCTTTTGATCTGACATCCATTTTATCTCGTAATGAATCTCCGAGTAAGTTGATAGATAATACCACCAGCAGGATTGCCATGCCGGGAGCCAAAACCATATGTGGTGCAACCAGCATAAACCGTGCGCCATCTCTAATCATACTGCCCCATGATGGATCTGGTGCCTGTACACCCAGCCCCAAAAACGACAGCCCAGCTTCTGCAATCACGGTTCCGGCAATGGCAAAGGTTGCTTCAATAACTAACGGTGCCATTATCAACGGTAAAATATGATGTATCGCAATACTTGCAGTGTCAGTGCCCAGGGCTTGTGCCGCTGTCACATGTTCGCGATGTTTAACGGTCAATGTTTGTGCCCTGGCCAATCTGGCAAAGCCTACCCAACCGACAACAGACAAGGCCACCACCGCATTCATAATACCCGGGCCCATCAATCCGGAAAGTGCAATGGCCAATAATATTCCCGGAAATGCGATAAAAATATCAATCACAAGCACCGTTGCCTTGTCCCACCATCCGCCAAACCATGCAGCCATCACACCCACCGCGGTGCCTACAACAAATGAAATTGAAACCACACACATCGCCACCAGAAAAGATGTTCTTGCACCCAGGATCAAACGCTGTGCAATGGATCGTCCCAGGTCGTCATAACCCAACCAGGCATGAAACTCAGGGGGAAGCAGTATCTTATTCAACATTATTGCATCAGGCTGAAGCGGTAATATCCCTGCAAACAGTGCCACCAGGAACCATGCCATAATAATCAGAGAGGGAAATGAGAATCGAATGGCCATGAACGTCTGTCTATTCGGCCAAACTTACACGAGGATCAAGCCAGGCATAAGCCAGATCGGTCAACAGGTTTACAACGACGTAACACAAGCTGATCAATAACACGCAGGACTGGATGACCGGGTAGTCTCTTTTCTGGATGGCATCTATAGTAAGCTGCCCGATCCCGGGCCAGGAAAAAACTGTTTCTGTGATCACTGCACCGGCCAGCAAGGCACCTAGTTGCATTCCTAAAATAGTCACAACAGGCAAGGCTGCATTCTTTAGTGCATGTTTCCAGATGACTGTTGATGGTAACAAACCCCTGGCATTGGCCGCCCGAATATAATCCTCGTTCAGCACTTCCAGTAATGAGGCACGAATCATACGAGACAGGATTGCAGCCAGGGCAGTGCCCAATGTTACTGCAGGCAGGACCAGTGACAGGATTTGCTCATTGCCACTGACCGGGAACCAGCCTAACCACAGGGAAAACACCAGGATCAGCATCGGTCCCATCCAGAAGTTGGGGATGGCAACACCCAGCATGGAAAATGTCATCGCAGTTCTGTCCCAGATACTGCCCTTGCGAACTGCGGCAAGCATACCCAGGGGTAATGCAATCATAAGTGCAATGAGAATACTCGTGCCTGCCAATAGAGATGTAGCAGGAATACGTTCAGTCAAAACATCAATAACAGGCCTTTTCGTATACAGGGATGTACCTAAATCAAGATGTATCAGGCCGTTGATATAATTTACCCACTGCGTTGCTAAAGGTAGATTCAAACCCAGGGTTTCACGTAAAGCCTCCCTGTCAGCGGCCTGGGCAGATTCTCCAAGCATCACCTCGACCGGATCGCCTGGCACAATATGAATCAACATAAAGACAATTGTCATTACACCGAAGACAACAATCAGTGCGGTAAACAATCTTGTACCCAGATAATTCAACATAATTGGTATATTAGTCTCATTTTTCTGATCTCATCGACCACTACAGCATAAAATCATATAATCTAGAGCAGTGTAGCTAATAATAAAAATGAGTATAAAGGATTCTCCAGTCAAGGGTTAAAGACAAGGGTTAAGAACATGAATGAAAATACATTAGATGATGCCGGTAGAAATATCATGGGTTTCTTTGTCAGGTTATTAGGTTTTTTTCTCCTGCTCGCAGGCCTTTGGGTCGCCCTTCAGGTTTTGATAACAGCCAAAGATTTGTATGAACATCCCGAAAATATCGAACGCTTTGCTGTCGCCATTGAGAAAGGCTCAAATATTGATAAAACACTGGCACCAATCAGAGACAGTCTGATCGCCGAAAGTGATTCAGAAAATGATTCTGGGAATGGTGTCCAACATTATGGTGAAACCGAACAAAGGCCTTCCACCACAGGCACAGGAAACATTCGCGTCTCTTATTTCTTTGCCTGGGTAATTGTCTTGTTGTTGTTAATGTTGATTGCCAGGATTTCACTGACGGCCATTAAAACAGGGGGAGAGCTTGTGCTTTTTGATATGCAAATCAAGCACCTCGCCCGAATGCTGGCAAAAGAATCAAATAAAATAAGAGACTGATTCAGAAGAGACCAATTCAGGTGTCCCTGAATTAATTAACCCTGGCTTGAATTACCTTGGCTTGATGATTCATACGCATCAAGCCATTCGTAAAAATCCAGTTCTTCATTGATTTCAGGGTCTTCGTATAAATCCAGACCTTCAAGCGTCGAAACCAGTCCTTGCATTTCCTGTTCCTGGTTTTCCTGAACAAGCGTTTCCTGTACAGGGCCTTGTCCATCTGTTGCTACTGGTGTCACCTGCATGAAGCTGTAAACAACTACCGCGAGACAGGCCGTTACAATTGCACCCGCAGGGAAAAACATCCAGCTAAAGTTCTTTTTCGTATTCCTGGCGAGGGCCTGGTAACGTGCCTGGGTAATTGCAGACAGATCTCGTACACTGATATTATCCACGCTTTCATTCAATTCTGATTTAATAGAATCGACGATTTGTTGATCTTTATCTTGCATAGTCATAACCATTCATCTCCAAGCTTTTCACGTAAAACATGCACTGCCCTGGAATAGTGTGTCTTAACACTCCCATCCGAACATTTCATTATTTGCGCTGTCTGCTTCACATCATATCCCTCCAGCGTTCTCAACAGGAAAGCCTGTTGCTGCCGCAGGGGTAAATCTCGAATTACACTGTCAAGCATAGCAACACGTCTGCCCGAATGCACTTCCT
>JAIVVP010000094.1:0-6300 GCA_049189775.1 Gemmatimonadota bacterium
ATTTAAATAACGATATAATTCTTCTTGAAGCAAATAACGATAATAATTTATAGAAAAGGGTGAGGCCTCGTAGAGCAACTCATTTTGTTCCCTGTTTCTCACATAACCCGTGGCACGAATGCGATGTTGAAAAAGCCAGCCTTCATAATCAAAACCTCCCGGATTACTAAATCCATAGGGTCGCTTCAGCCTCACATGAAGTCGCCAACGCTCTCCCGGCAGGATTGAGACATTTTCTCTATACCAGCCTAACCGGACTTTACCCGGGTTTTCTAAACGGATGCCGGCCTGGGTTATCATTTCATCGATCTGATATTCAAAACGGATCCCTGAATCCAGAATCTCCGGTAATGAAACAACTTCGCCTGTAATTATCACAGTCTCACCTTCGACTGTTCTATCCAGTTCATTGGCTAAAATGATATCTGCTCGAAGCATGGCCCAGAGGAAGCCACAAATTATGGAACAGGAAATCACCAGGATATATTTATGGAAAAGCTGTAGTTTGGGCCTGAGGAACAGTGCCGACACGGTTAAAGGCAAAAAAATCAATAGCCAGTCCGGCGGCAATGTCGAAACTTGCAAAAAAATGACTATGCCGATTAAAAATGCAATCGTCCCTGCACGCATTTGCTTAAGTTCTCCCTGAACACAGATATTCTGAATTAAATCGTGGACTGCTATTTTGAGTGTATACCCAAACTGCATTTCCGGGTAATTTGGGTATAATAGCGCGCCTTAAAAGTAACCAACATCTGAACATTTATCGAATGAGTCTTAAGTCGCACTTACAAAGGTTTATCCCTGAAAGGAAACATATTCAGGAACATAAACATCTACGCCATTTTGGTGATTGGTTACATGATCCTGGTATCTGGCACCTGACACGCTATTCATCTGCAGGCGGAGTTGCCATCGGACTGTTCTGGGCGATGATGCCCTTGCCAATGCAAACAATCTTTGCTGCCGCCACGGCCATTTTTATGAGAATGAACCTGCCCTTAGCTGTCATCTTTGTCTGGGTAACGAATCCGGTTACTGCCGCACCAATTTATTATCTTGCCTATAAGCTCGGCAGCGTTTTATTAAACGAACCCATACAACATGTTGCCTTCGAATTCTCCATACACTGGATGACAGAGACATTGGTACATATATGGCAACCACTCATGGCGGGCTGTTTACTACTGGGTGTGTTTAGTGCTGCAATCGGCAATATGGCCATTCGCGTGGTATGGAGAGTGCTGTCACTACGTAAATGGAATCGGCGACAATCTGGCAGATTCAAAGGTAATTGAGCGTTCTTACATATGTAAAAAAATACCGGGGATCCGGAGTAATCAAATTGCGTTACTGCTTGAGAATCCCTAGAATACGCGTGGGTTTGAGCCTTATGATGGCTTATTCATTTTTTTAACCATAATCGCAGTTTGGTTTGAGATTTCCTTTAATTATAATGATTCATGATAAGACTTGAATAAACGGGAAAAAATGCAGATAAAAATTAAATTACTATCCATCATCATCTTATCCAGTGTCCTCGTCACCTCAGTTGCAGCAGGTAATGAGGAAATCCAGCGCATGATTCAGCAGGGTTCTTTTCAGAAAGCCCTGGTTTTGGCAGAAGAACAACTGGCCATCAATCCGGATGAAACCCAGACTCTATTCTTGAAAGGTTTAATCCTTGCCAGGATGGACAGACTCAAGGAATCTGCAGCTGTTTTTATCAGATTAACCGAGGAGCATCCAGAGCTACCCGAACCATATAATAATCTGGCTGTAATTTATGCAGCGAGTGGCGAATACGACAAAGCTGAAGAAGCTTTACGTCAGGCCATCAATACCCACCCCAGTTATGCCACAGCGCATGAGAATCTGGGTGATATCTATGCAAAAATGGCCTCGCAGGCCTATAACAATGCCCTGAAACTTGATTCGAACAACCAGGAAACAAAAGAAAAGCTGTCTATGATCAGTGAGTTAATCTCAGCACCAGAACCAGTCGCTGTAGCTCGAAAAACAGAAATTCAACATCCTGATGCCGAATCTCTCGCACAAAATAACTTAAAACCTGCGGTCGCAAGCGAAAAAGCCGAAGTAGAACCTGAACCGACACTGGCTAAATTCGAGCCTGAACCAGAAACAATTCTGGAACCTCCTTTTGATAAGGAAGCCGCGCGTAGAGAAGTGAAAACTGCTGTAAATAGCTGGGCCAATGCATGGTCCGCTAAAGATGTAGATAGATACGTCAAGAGCTATTCTGCAAAGTTCGTCCCGCCAAATAAATTAAGTCGTTCCAGATGGGAGGCACAGCGACGTGTGCGCTTAAGCAAACCCAGGTACATCAAGGTTCTCCTCGATAATGTAAGAATTGAGATACTGAGCCAGGATCTGGCCCTGGTCAGGTTTGTTCAAACATATCAATCTGATAACTATAAGGACAAGGTCAACAAACAATTACTATTGAATAAAGTCGATGGTGTCTGGTTGATCTCAAAAGAAGAATCCAGTTAAATTGGATAAATGCTAGTGAAAATAATAAAAACCTCCATTTACTCAATTCTGGTGCTACTTGCTTTGTTGCAGGTAGCAGAAGCAAGGGAGCAGCGGAAGTTTCAGGACACCAGAGAGAACCTCTCCGCCAGATCAGAAAATCTGTTGATGTCTGCCCTGGATAACATAGCACAATCAAGAATTGATGAGGCCTTGATAGAGCTCGAAATATTGAAAATCATCAATCCAAATTTTGCCCTGGCACAACTGGTTTATGCAGATTTAATGACTGCAAAAAACCACCGTATCACAGATTTTGGAAATTCTCACAGTAAAGACAATAAGCAAATCAAGTCCTTGCGTGAAGAAATACTGGCACGCTGGAATTATTACAAATCTCCAGTTGATAAAAATCTGATACCTTCCTCATTAATTCAACTCTCTAAAAAACAGGATTATGTGCTGGTTGTTGATCAATCCAGACACCGTATGTTCCTGTACAAAAATCAGAATGGTTTACCAGTCTATGTAGATGATTTTTATGTCACGATTGGTAAAAAAGGTGCTGGTAAAATTTTCGAAGGCGATCAGAAAACACCTTTGGGTGTTTATTTTGTCACTCGTTTTATCGAGTCCAATGCATTGCCAGATCTCTATGGTGACGGCGCATTTCCTATCAATTATCCAAACATCTGGGACAGACGCAACGGCCGAACCGGTACAGGTATCTGGCTACATGGTACGCCTAGTGAAGTTTTTTCACGGCCACCGGAAGATAGCGATGGCTGTGTCATTATCAGCAATGATGATTTAATGAGCCTGGCTCCCTATGTTGATGTGGATCAGATAACGCCAGTAATTCTTGCGAAACAAATCAAATGGGAAACTAAAGCCGAATGGAAGAAGCGGCAAAAAAGTTTTTTCAGTTATCTTGAACAATGGAGAAAAGATTGGGAAAGTCGGGATGTTGATTTATATCTAAGTCATTACTCCAAAGACTATGAAGGTCTTGGCAAGAACTATGACAGTTGGGCCAGGCATAAGCGCCGTGTAAACAAATCCAAAAGCTTTATCAAGGTGGACCTGGTCGATACCAGTATTTTCGTTTATCCCGACGGTACCGGCCCTATTATGGTTGTTACCTTTATGCAGAACTACAGCAGCAATAGTTTCAAGCGTGCTTATCGAAAGCGTCAATACTGGAAAATGGAAGAAGATGGAAACTGGCGAATAATATTTGAGGGTTCAGTTTAAGATATCATTATCGCCTGCGTTGTTTTCGTCACCCAAAATACCATCACCTAGTCCCCCATCACCCGAATTTTTATCAACCATGGTCTGTTCGCCAAAGGCCAGGCGTAATTCTTTTTCCAGATCCACAGGTTCATCAGTAGAATCGTCCTCTGGCATATTTTGTTTTAACCATCTGATCATATCTACCCATATATCATTTATTTCGCCCGGACTCGGCATAATGCCAGCGTGCCTGAGTTCAATAGTGAGGACAGGAATACCTCGTTGCATACCTCCAAAATTCCCCAGGGAGCCGGGATAGGTTCCAAGTAGATTCAAATGTAATCGACCGAGTTTATCTGGTGCATCGGCGTGACCATTATGATTAAAATCCACGATGCCATGGGGCGCGTGAACAGCAATAATGACATCAGGTTTAAATGTATTAATTTCATCATATAACCAACGGCTCTCGGATTCACTCAAGGGATCAGGACCAGGATAGCGGCGAGGGTTTTTGCTGGTTGTAACTTCCCAGTAATATTTCGATTTTACCTTCCAGTCTACTGTCGGGAAGTTACGATTAAGATCCACACCATTGGCATTGGTGCGCGTTGATTTTTTCTTTAATAGGCCATCAGGATTCATCAGGGGAGAAATTCGCCAATGAAATAAACCTGAATGATATTTATCCAGTGTCTTTAGCCATTTAAAAGTGACACTGACAGAGGAATACTCATCACCATGAATACCGCCAACCAACAAAACCCGACCCATTGGTTCGCGAGTCTCTAAAGGTGGATATTCTTTAATCAGAATTGGGGCACCTTGAGCAGAGACAGCGGTACTCTGTCGCAAATCACGATCCAGACATTCTTTATAGCCAACGCTCGAGAGCTTTTTTGCAATACGGGAACATTCGTGATCAACACGCGGTGTTGGCTTTGATACTTCAGCAAATGCACTGCTCACCTGCAAAAGCAGCACAGACCCCAGAACGCTAAAGGTCAGGGTAACAAGGGAACTTGTAATGCTGATTTTCATATTGCGCCATTATTTCATAGTTAGGCATATATTCATAAAACAAACTCAATTATCTATCAATAAGCTCAATGAGTGCTTCTTGGTGGTAGCCCTGTGTGTTGCGTGAGTATTTTCCTGGCTTTATTTTTCGTATTTGTCCGCTTTTGATGTGCGCTGGCGGAATTCTTGCGACGTGGAGATTTATAGTCTTTTCTACTATTTGCCTGTTGTTTAGGAATAAGTTGATGCTCTCCTTCCCCGATCAAGTCGGTGCGCCCCATCTGCTCCAATGTTTTGCGCAACAGAGGCCAGTTCTTTGGATCGTGATAACGAAGAAAGGCTTTATGTAGTGTCCGTTGTTCAGGGCTCTTTACGGCCTCGACGGAATCACTCTTATATGTCACACGACGCAGTGGGTTTTTACCTGAACGATACATGGCAGTCGCGGTGGCCATGGGTGAAGGATAAAAGGCCTGAACTTGATCCGCACGGAAATTATTTTTCTTCAGCCACAGTGCCAGGTTCAACATATCTTCATCGGTGGTGCCAGGATGCGCCGCGATAAAGTACGGGATCAGGTATTGCTTCTTGTTGGCCTCTTTAGAGTATTTCTCGAACAACTCCTTGAAGCGATCGAAAGAACCAATACCGGGTTTCATCATTTTTGACAGTGGCCCCTGCTCGGTATGTTCAGGTGCGATCTTCAGATAACCACCAACATGGTGTGTCACCAGTTCTTTTACATATTCCGGATCTTCCACTGCCAGGTCATAACGCAGACCGGATGCAATCAAAACTTTTTTAATGCCGGGTAGTTTACGCGTTTTGCGATAAAGCTGTGTCAACGAAGAATGATCGGTATTGAGGTTCTTGCATATCCCGGGATAAACACAGCTAGGTCTGCGGCAAGCCGATTCGATTGCTTTACTTTTACAGGCAAGGCGATACATATTCGCTGTCGGCCCACCAAGATCGGAGATCACACCGGTAAAACCCGGCACCTTGTCGCGAATATCCTCGACTTCTCGAATAATGGAATCTTCTGAACGGTTCTGGATGATGCGCCCCTCATGCTCGGTAATAGAGCAAAATGTGCAACCACCAAAGCAACCGCGCATGATATTCACTGAGAAACGGATCATTTCATAGGCGGGGATCCGCGCGTCTTTGTAAGATGGGTGTGGTACGCGCGCAAAAGGTCGGTCGAACAGATAATCCATTTCTTCCATAGTCAGCGGGATCGGCGGTGGATTCAGCCACAAATCCTTACCATCATGACTTTGTACCAATGCCCGCGCATTACCAGGGTTTGTTTCAAGATGTAATACACGGCTGGCATGTGCATCTAAAATTGCGTCGTTGCGTACTTTCTCAAATGATGGCAGTCGGATAACCGTCTTTGTTCGATCAAGTTTCTCGTGTTTTTCTTCCAGTGGGTTACCGTTTTCATCAACACCTAACCATGCGTTATTGCGACGTTCTTTTTCGCAGTCTGTGATCTCCTGCGTGTTGATGTAGGGATTAACGCGTGACTCGACACGGCCCGGTCGG
>JAIVVP010000095.1:0-6237 GCA_049189775.1 Gemmatimonadota bacterium
TTTGCAAAGCCTGTCTCTCGTTCTGCTCTACACACTTCCTTATGTTGCCTTTATGTCAATCATATCGGCCTTTATGTCATCTGCATTGGGCACTATCCTCATGGGCTTCTGTACCTATCTGGTGATATTCCTTTCTATTGTCTATTGGAATAGTGATTACCCTTCCATTAGCTATTTATTACCCAATACCTTTAAAGATGACTTAATTGCTATTGCCAGTAACGATTCAGTGATTGCTATTCCCGGGATCCTGGCCATGACAACAATCTACTTAAGTATTGCGTGGATTATCTTTCGCAAGAGAAACATATAGATGAGCAAACTTATTGAGTGCCGAAAGCTAAGCAAGAGCTTTGCCCGAAAAAATGCCATCGAAAACCTGGATCTGGATATAGAACCGGGTCGAACCCTGGGTCTGGTCGGCCCGAATGGTGCCGGGAAAACAACACTGTTTTCATTGATCAGTGGCTACCTGAAACCAAGCTCTGGTCAGATACTTGTTTTTGGAGATGACCCTGGAGCCTCTTCACAAAAAGGGCGCATCGGAGCCCTGCCGCAGGATGCCCCATTTCTGAAAGGCATTTCAGTAGAAACCCAATTAAGCTTATATGCAAAACTACAGGCTTATACTGGCAAGGCAGTGAAAGCCGAGGTTACCAGGGTGCTGGAACACTTAAAAATCACCGATCTGGCCAAACAATATCCAGAAACCCTCAGTTTTGGACAACGTAAACGCGTTGCTATTGCCCAGGCACTGATTGGTGAGCCTGAGCTTATTTTACTGGATGAACCTACATCTGGCCTGGATCCGGTGGCAGCAAATGATGTCAGGAATATTATCAGGGCACTGAGGACGCAATGTACTTTTATTATCAGCTCTCACAACCTGGATGAAATTGGTGATGTTTGCGACGAGGTGATTATTATCAAGCAAGGCAAACTGGTGAAACACACCTCGATTTCAGAGCTTGTGGAGCGTGATAGTTCGCTAAATTTATTATTAAGTGATTCATTACCAGAGCAGGCACAACAGGACCTGAATGAACTCAGTGGTGTCGATGATGTTATTACTGATCCTGAAAATCCTTTCAGAATAACCATCCTGTTTGATTCAGAGCAGCCAGATCAATTACAACTGGAAATCATGTCAACCGTGCAAAAACACCAGCTAAGCATCGTTGAATTTAGCCGTGGGGAGACTCTGACAGGTAAAGTTGTTGATCTGGTAAAAGGCTGATTTTATTTGTGTCACCCCATAATAATAACTGCTTTATCATTTCCCGATTTAACAAGTATAATCCCGCTCCATATCTATAAAAAATAACAGGTAATATCAAAATGACATTTGTAGTCACAGAAGAATGCATTAAATGTAAATTGACCGATTGTGTAGAGGTCTGCCCGGTAGATTGCTTCCACGAAGGCCCTAATATGCTGGTTATCGATCCTGATGAATGTATCGACTGCACACTCTGCGAGCCTGAATGCCCGGTAGAGGCAATCTTGTCTGAAGATGATGTCCCTGAAAATATGCAGGGATTCATTGAATTAAACGCCGAACTTTCCAGAGCATGGCCGGTGATCAATGAAATGAAAGATCCACCCGAGGATGAAAGTGAATGGCGTGGAAAACCCAATAAACTGGAATTATTAGAACGCTAATATTCTGCAACATTTGACATAAACTTCGTTTTATTTATGAAGTATTGTTGATATTTTTCTTTAAAATCAGTTAAATAACGATTATTCTTCACATAATTGTGAATATGGGATAATTCATGAGCTCGCAATATAAACTCGAAATTGCCAATGTTTCAGATGTGGGCTGCATGCGACCACATAATGAGGACAGTACCGCAACCAACCAGGCTCTAGGCATATTAGTGCTTGCCGATGGTATGGGCGGGTATAAGGCTGGAGAGGTCGCCAGCGCAATCGCGGTAACCAGTATTTATACCGATATTAAATCAGGCTTGAAAAATTCCAAACCTAAGGGAATTGACAAGACATCGGGGCTGGACAAGCATTCAGTCCTGATACGTAATGCAGTAAATCGAGCAAATTCAAGCATATATAACACTGCACAGGCAGATGAACAGTGTAAGGGCATGGGCACTACGGTTGTCACTGCGATTACGTATAAGGACAGCATTTCTATAGCTCATGTAGGAGATTCAAGACTTTATCGGATTCGCGGTGATAATTTTAAACAAATTACCAAAGATCATTCCCTGGTTCAGGAATTGATAGATCGTGGTCTTTTTTCTCCAGAAGAAGCCGCAAAAAATGCACCAAAGAATCTGGTCACCAGGGCACTTGGAATTGATGCAAAGGTCGAGATTGATGTTATTGAAGATAAGCTTGCCAGCGGAGACATTTACTTACTCTGTTCAGATGGATTAACAGATATGGTAAAAGATGAAGAAATTCACTTAACCCTAAGTAAATATAGTGCTAATCTTGCACACGCAGCGAACGAATTAGTGGAAATAGCGAAAAAATATGGCGGGAAAGATAATATTTCAGTAATTCTTGCCCGAGTATCTGGCTAGCTCAGGTATGAAAAAAATAGTCATAAAAACTTACTTAAAACATGTAATTAATATTAGCAGGGGATAAACAGGGCTATGGCAAAGTTAGTTCTGAGCTTGAACGGTGCAGTACAAGGTGAATTCGAGCTGGATCAGGAAAGATTCACCATCGGACGCAAACCGGAAAATGACATTCAGATCGATAATCTGGCAGTCAGTGGTAAACATTCAATGATTATCACTATACTTGATGATTCATTTCTGGAAGATCTTGGCAGTACCAATGGCACCTATGTAAACGGGAAACTCGTTAAAAAACATGCGCTTAAAGATGGTGATGTGATAGCCATAGGCAAGCACGAATTAAAATACCTTAACGAAAATGCCTCTGATGATGAAGATGAGTTTGAGAAAACCATGATCATCAAACCTGGTTCTGCCAGTGCTGCAGTTGCCGCAGCACAAGCCGCTGAAAATGCCGGCGCTGCCGCTGCACCCACACCGCAGGCTGGCACACCAGCTGCAGCCTCAGGTGGAATGCCACTTGGGCGCTTAACTGTTTTAAATGGCCCCATCGCCGGCAAGGAACTGGAACTCACCAAGGCACTGATTACACTTGGGAAACCTGGAACACAGGTAGCAGTGATATCAAGACGTCCACAAGGCTACTTCCTGACACACATTGAGAGTAGTGGTGGCTTCCCGGTCGTTAACGCAGTAGAAATTGGCGCCAAGGCATATCAATTAAAGGACGGTGACTTGATTGAACTGGCCGGCATCAAGATGGAGTTTTCTACCAGTTAGAAGAATCAAGGTTCCGTTATTCGGGATTAACCCGGAACCCGTTGAATTTTGTTCTTTGGCTCCTCAAAGATTATTCTTATTCTAGTCTCTTTTACCTAATCCTTTTTAGTCTGGCTCACCATATCAGCCAGGCGCTCACCCAATATGTAGCTTATGTTGAAATTTAACTTGGCAACAATATTGGGAAAGAATTTCAGATCTTTCTGCATCCTTTCATAATCAAATCGTAAGGCCGAAATTTTCGTCAGCGCTTTTACATCAGCAGTTCTCTCAGTTTCCCTGATGTAACCGATTTCGCCAAAAATAGTACCAGCCTGCAAGGTCGCCAGTTGACGTGAATTATCTCCATCCCGTCTTATTACTTCGGCTTCTCCCGATAGAATCAGGTACATATCACGACCAACTGTTCCCTGCTCAACTAACAAGTCTCCTTCTTCAAATTCATTGAGTTCGGATATCAATACAGCCTTACGCCGTTGATAATTTGTCATGTCTTTGAACAATGGTGATTCTTCAAGGACTTTCTTATCAACCGTCATACCAATAATCTGGTACAGACCGATCAAGCGGACCCTGGCCATAATAATCGGTGTGATTAACAGATTTGCATAGATCGAAAATAACATGGTGACAGCAGCCAAAGCACCAAACTGGGCAATCACCGTAAAGTTTGAAAGTAACAATATTCCAAAGCCGAAAGACAGGGCAATACTGGAAACTATCAATGGTGTTGCCTCTTCCTTCACAGCAAGATTAACGGCAGCAATATAATCAGATGTGTGTCGGCAAAGTTCATTATAGCGAGCGAGCAGATGTACAGTTCCATCTACTGCAATACCTATCCCTATTACGGCCACCATCGCGGTGCCAGGGTTTAAAGGTATATTCAGATAACCCATGACACCGAACATCATGGCAATCGGAATAATGGCTGGAACCATGGCAATGGCGCCACCCCGGAATGAAGTAAACATTACAGACATGATGATAAATATCAGGGCAAGTAATAAAACCAGGGCCTTGATCTGTGCCAGCATTAAATCTTCAGCAGCTTTATTTACCATCAGATTTTCGCTGACAATGTTAACTTTAATCTCCGACCCTGCAATGTCCTCAACAACTTCCTGTAATTCATCAATGTATGCATTTAATGTATGCGAATCATTTATATTATGACGTACAATAATATTTGCCTGGCTGAAGTCATGGCTGACATAACTGTCAAGATCACTTCGATGAAAGAACATCAGGTACTGGGCCACCAGTTGACGAGTTTTAGGTAACGCCAGCTCAGCATATTCGCCACGAAATTCACGATTGGCAAAGGCCAGATGATCTGCAAGAGAGGTACTTAGATCAAAAACACCCTGCTTATCCATAAAACGTTGTATCTCAGCCAGCTTATTTATATTTACTGGTCGCTGAAATGCATTTAGCTTGTTGCTATCAAGCCTTATAAAAAAGATCTTGATGCCGGCAAGATCATCATGGATCAGCCTGGTGTCCTGAATCAATGAGCTATCCTCTGGAAGATAAGATAAAGGATCATTTGTAACGTACAGCTTGGAGGCATGATAGACAAAAAATACGCACATTATTGTAGTAAGAAAGAGTACTGCTGAAGGGTAATTGTCCTGACAATATCTGAACACCCTGAGAATAATATCAGGCAAACTCTTTGATTCTGTTTTATCAACAACACTGGTATTTTTTTCCGGGCCAAAAATCGACAACAGTAACGGTACGACAAGAACTGTGACAACGCCATTGGCAAACATGGCGAAGGTTGCTGCAAAAGCAAAGTGTTGTATTAAACCGATACTACTGAGCATATTACTTGAGAATCCCAGAGCGGTAGTCAAAACAGTCAAAGCCAGGGGTAAACCGATATGCCTGGCCATATAGTGAATGGCCTGTTCCCGTGAATTCTCGATATCGTTTTCCTGCAGACCACGAAAATAGGCTGCCATCATATGCGTGTCTTCTGTAGAACCTATAACGATAATCAAGGAAGGGAGCATTGCACTCAGGATATTGATAGGAATGCCAGCCCATCCCAACATGCCGAACGTCCAAATAATCGATATAACTGAGGTGATAACAGGAATAACTGCAGATATAGTACTCCTCATGAAAAATATAATTGAGATAAACAGAATAAAAGCAGAGAGCGGACCTAATAACCTGAAATCATCAAACAATCTGCGTTTTAATTCTGCATTTATTCTAGGCGGGCCAACCTGAATAAGTTTATCAAAATTTCCTAACCAATATTTTAACGAGAAATGACACTGTTCTAATAGTTTTTTGGACATAATGAGATTAACTTGAGCCGATTTATAATCTATTTTTAATTTGATAAAACCTTTTGTCGAAATTAAATCAGGTGAACTTGATGTCAGACAAGTAAATCTATCCGGTCGTAAAGTGTCTCTGTGATAAAACTTGTTTTGGATTTCTTTTTTCAGGTCACCCGTTATGGAAGTAACGATGATCAGGTCTGTTTTTTCTATTTGGTGAATCGTTTTGGTAGGATGGACAGTAAAAATTCCCTCGTAATATGAAGTATCAGTTTGTAATCCGACAAGATCAATATGAAAATAGTTATCCTTCTGTCTTCCCGTACGAATTAGAAATTCATTGACTCCACGAAATATTTTGTAGGAACCAATGATTGAACTTAAAATGGCTTCTCCATTAGGAACCAAAATGCTTATATGTTTCATGATAAAATTTTACACAAAAGTAAAAAACTAACTGTCAAAGATCAGTCTAAAATAAAATAGAAATGAGCGCCGCCACCAGACTTTACAATCAATGACGGTTTGAACGGGAATTGTTTAATTTTCTCAAAAAGAATACCACGGGGGGTGTCTTTGAAATCACAGTCGGCATGAAGTGC
>JAIVVP010000096.1:0-6225 GCA_049189775.1 Gemmatimonadota bacterium
TGTCGCCCCCTGAGTTCCCGCCGTTAAAGGTTAACGACATAGTATTACCGCTTATCGTTCCATTCACATTCGTGGTGTCTGTACCGAAATCAGTATTGGTGACTGCAAACTGGATTGTACTTGCAGAAGTAAAAAAACCCGAGCCTGTATCCACTTCTGGTGAGCCGCCAGGTTCGGTAAACGTAACGGCCACATCGAAGTTCCCACTGACCTGATTGCTAAATACCATCGATATCTGATCCGTAAAAGGACCATTATCAGCGGGATTGCTACAGAGAGAATCAGTGCCTGAGGCTGAACCATTCCAGGATGCAGCCGTAAGATCGGGATATTGGGCGTGAACCATCGGGCTCGCGAGTATCAAGCCAAACAAAATCGTGGCCAGCGAAAATCTATTAATATTAAAAAATCCCACAAAAACCCCCATCTAAAATGCTCACCCTACACCGAGATTTAGAATTTGAAGAATAATAACTGTATAGTTGCCCAAATGGAATTAAACTTTTGAATCTAGCTATTGTCAAAAATCATTAAGGAAACGCAAAATACTTACCTAAGCTTATGAATTAATTAAGGAATAATATAATGAGATTATTAAATACACGTGGATATTCCCCGCTTATACTCTGCATCTCACTATTATTCCTGTGTCTTTCGCAAAATATCTTTGCCGCCACCGAGATAGGCTTTGTCAAAGAACTGTCCGGGACGGCCTTTGCCAGGCTTCCAACAGAAGACAGGAGAGAATTAAACGCGGGCGATCAGATCTATCAAAGTGATTTGATTACCACAGAAGCAAGATCTTCTATCAAATTAAGACTCAAAGATGACACCCAATTCGAACTAGGTGCAAATGCCAGCTTAATAGCGAAAAAATTTGCTTATCAGCAAGAGGCAGAAGAAGACTCCCTTTCTATACAGTTACTCAAAGGTACATTTAGATTTGTTACCGGGCTTATTGCCAGGAATAAACCACAGTCTATGAGTGTAGACACAACCGTTGCAACCATAGGTATTCGAGGGACCAATGTTATTGGAGAAGTTGATACTACATCAGCAACCATCATACTTGTGGAACCAGAAGATGCATCGCGTAAAACAGCAATTGTCGTATCTAACAGTTATGGATCGGTCACGATTGATGAACCAGGTTATGGAACAGAGATACCGGATGAATTCAGTCCACCGTCTCCACCAAAACGTATGCGTTTACAAACCATCAACAACCTGATGCGTTCTATGCAATCTATTCAGCGGATAAATATGCCTCGTCCACGATGATTGGCTGTTAATGGAAAGGCAACTCTACTCCAGCAAATAATTGCTCAATCTCATCATTTTTCCTGGTCTTCAGGGCTTTATCGACCAGTGCCTTATCCAGGTGCGGCGCAAATAATTCTATAAATTCATACATAAATCCACGTAAAATCGTGCCTCTTCTGAGCCCGATCTTTGTGGTACTTGATGCAAACAAGTGACTGGCATCTATGGCTACCAACTCATTATCAATGTCTGCATCAAATGCCATGCTGGCAACAATACCCACACCAATCCCGAGCTTCACATAGGTCTTGATAACATCAGCATCCGCTGCCGTGAATACAACCTTCGGCTCGTAGCCCTTTTCATTAAAGGCATCATCAAGCTGTGAACGACCGGTAAATCCAAATACATAAGTCACAATAGGATATTCGGCGAGTCTCTCAAGTGTTAATTTTTCACCATTTGCGTTGCTTATAGCCAGGGGATGGTCGTGCTTAACAATCACACTTCGGTTCCAGCGATAGCATGGCAGCATGATCAGGTTTTCAAAAAGCTCCAGCGCTTCTGTTGCGATGGCAATGTCAACTTTCCCTTTTGAGGCGGCCTCGGATATCTGCACGGGTGTCCCCTGGTGCATATGCAAAGCTACATCAGGATAGCGACCAATAAACTCAGTGATGACACTGGGCAACAGGTAACGTGCCTGAGTATGCGTTGTTGCTATTGAGAGTGTGCCTCTATCCTTATCGCTGAATTCGTTGGCAATTAGTCGTACATTTTCAACCTTATCCAGTATTTCCCCAGCCATCTTGACGATAGCGGTGCCAGCTGGTGTGATTTCAGTCAGGTGTTTACCACTTCGTTGAAATATCTGAACGCCCAGTTCATCCTCAAGCATTCTTATCTGCTTACTGATGCCTGGCTGAGAGGTGTAGAGACTCTCTGCAGTTGCCGATACATTTAATTCATGCCTGGAGACTTCCCAGATATATTTGAGTTGTTGCAGCTTCATTTTCTATTCACACTTATTCTATATAATTATAAAAATATACATATAAATTACTTTTAAGTATAGATAAGCGCGTATACATTACAAGCCCTTTTCAGAATAGCATTCCTTTTTGGCGCCTACATGGACATAGCATTTATAGTCATTGGATTTTTAGTTGGTTTCGTCGTCGGCCTGACAGGCGTCGGCGGTGGCTCTCTAATGACCCCCATTCTGGTTCTGGGGTTTTCTATTTCTCCGGCCATCGCGGTGGGAACCGACTTATTGTATGCCGCAATAACCAAATCTACAGGTATTTTTGTTCATCATGCCAGGAACACTATTGACTGGAATATTGTGAAGCTGCTCAGTGCCGGGAGTATCCCTGCAGCATGCCTGTCTATATTTCTACTCAAACACATGCTTGCATCAGGCATTGATTATGAACAGCTAATCACCACCACTCTAAGCTTTGCATTGATTCTGACATCATTAGTACTGCTGTTTAAAACTCAAATTCAGAAGCTGAGTCAGAATGAACGCCTGTCTGGCATCAAGACTCTGCATAAACAGTTGAGGAAACCGCTAACCATTTTTTCCGGGGCCCTTATTGGTTTCCTGGTCACAATTTCCTCAGTCGGTGCTGGCGCATTAGGCGCTGCAATATTATTCTTTCTCTACCCGCGTATGCGTGCAATATCTATCGTTGGTACTGATCTGGCCCATGCCGTACCGATCACAGCTATTGCCGGTCTTGGTCATGCACACCTGGGGACGGTTGACTATATACTTTTAGGAAGTCTTCTGATCGGGTCTATTCCGGGTATATATCTGGGAGGTAATCTTGGCACATACTTACCCGAGAGAATCATGCGGCCTGCCCTGGCCACTATGTTATTGATGATCGGGATCCGCTTCGCCATATCATAGAATTATGTAATTTTACTTCTGCCAGACGCAGAAAAGAAAACACCTTTCGAAATTTCTCTCGAAAGGTGTTTTATACAGTCTAAGTTATTAAACAGAATGAATCTAAGCGGCGTGATCCTTTCGATAGTTCCCAATTATTTGCGCCATTTGATCCTTCAAATATAATTTTTCTTTTTTCATTCCCTCAAGTTCCATATCCTCGATAGGTGTATCACCAGTATTTGCACTATCTACATCATGATTCAGATCCATATGCTTATCGTACAGTCTCTTGAAATCTACACTATCTTTTAACAAAGCCTCAACAATCTCTTCATCAAATTCGAACATAATGCCCCCTTCTTAAATGCGTTGGTAAATGTTTCAGACACGAGCGCGCCTGAGTTTAAACCTGGCTAATCCAAACTCCGTGGTTATTGATATGAAATAGTTATTGTGAATATGAGAAATAATCATCGTCTCAGGTATAAATTTAGACAATATTGACGCTGCTTACAAGGACACATGATATAAAAATTAGGTATATTATTATGCATTGCGTCCCGAACCTGGTTTACGTACATATAATATCTACCTGAATAGACTATACCTGGCATGAATAGATCAGTTAATACATATAGTTACAATAATAATGTTTCAAATTACCTGCTGTTTATTTAAATTAATGATAAATATGTCAAAAAATCTTTTATCTTTAGTTGCCCTGATTCTGTTATTTCCAGCTTATCCATCATTGGCCCTGGCTGGAGGTGAGCCTGAGCCCTTCAACTTGGAACAGGTTGCAGATGGAATCTATTTACACTCTGGGGTTCATGTTGAGTTCACTGACCCCCAGCACGATGATATCGCTAATATCGGTTTTATCGTTGGCAATGATTGTATTGCTGTAATTGACACTGGCGGCTCAATCGCCATCGGAAAACAGCTGCTGTTATCTATTCGAGAAATTAGTAATCTTCCAATCTGTTACGTAATTAATACACATGTTCACTTTGATCATATGCTTGGCAATGCGGCTTTCCTCAGCGATAACACCAAATTCGTTGGCCACGCACAGCTTGCTGATGCGGTTGAGCAAAATCGAGATTTCTTTCTGCAACAATTTAACGCAGATTTAGGACCTACACCAAACAAGGACTCAATCATAGGACCAGACCTGACAGTCGATAAAACCATGGATCTTGATTTGGGTGACAGAATAATAAGTTTAACTGCATACCCGGCAGCACATAGCCATACTGATCTCACTGTATTTGATCAACAAACTAAAACACTATGGACCGGCGATCTGGTCTTCAGAGAGCGCATCCCTTCACTGGATGGGAAGCTCAAAGGCTGGTTAACGGTACTGGAAGCCCTGCAGAATGAGGCTATAGATCTGGCAATCCCGGGGCATGGCACAATCAGTAATGACTGGCCTGAAACCTATGCAGCAGAGGCATCCTATTTAACAATGTTGCTAAACGACACGCGGAAGGCCATTGCCAAAGGCCAGTTTCTGGAGCAGGCGGTGGATAGCATTGGAAAAGAAAAGAAGCAAGAATGGTTATTACATGAACAACACCACAACAGAAATGTGACAAAGGCCTTTACTGAACTTGAATGGGAATAAACTCGAACAATAAAGTAAAACTCATCAAAACCTAATCTTCTATTTTCTTCTTAATGTTAGGTATAGATGATGCATCGCCCGCAGTCATATAACGCTTTTCATCACCAACAGCCGTCATATTCTCATATACACCATCATCCCTTTTTTCAAGTTTGGTAAATCCATGATTTTTCAATTCTGCATTACCCGTAGGGAATGCTATTGCTGGTGCCCTGATTACCTTTCTTACGGCTGCTAAAGGATCCGTTTCACCAAGAGGATGCTGTGTGACATAACAAAGCTCTCCCCAGTTTGAAATACTGTCATTAATTGAATGCGTGGCCTCAATGGTTTCACCATTTTGCTCACAATAATAATCATAACTTGGCACTGGTTTTTTCCCTTCATAAAACAACGATAGATGCGAATGAAAGTAACTATATTATTAATTATAGTCAAATAAACTGTGTGGTGATTAATAAACTATTAATCTAATTACTAAACCCTAAACAAAAAAATCCCCGACTAAAGAGTCAGGGATTTGTTTTGTTTAAGAGCCCGGCAATTAATTATTTGCGTTTCCCTTTTTGTTTTGACAGGTTAACAGTAACGGTATTGCTATCTTCTGAGCGGAGCCCAGCAACGTTCACAGCAACTACAACGTAGCTGTAGGTGTTGCCCATACTGACTGATCTATCCTCATAGGCGGTATCTGTCGTTGTATCAATTCTTGCACCATTGCGTATGATTTCATAGTAGCTGACTTCCGAAGTATCTACAGAACTCCACGAAAGGTCCTGTCTATGTCCTTTCCCAGCACTAATTTCAAGCGTAACCGGCGGTACCTCTGCGATCGGCTCGAAGGTAAATCCCATCGACATCCCATCTAAAGACTGACTGGTAGCCGTAATTACAATCTTGTTCTCATGGTCATAAAACACTTCGCCCGGCTGCAACAAATCAATGATACGAGTTCGTTGAATGCTTCCGTTGTCTACAAACGTGTGGATACTTATTCCCGTCGTGTACTGATTTTGCAAAGTATTGCTATAGCCGATCGGCCGACGGAACGAAATGTAATACCATTCGTTAGCCACCCTATTCAGCTTCGGAAACTTGATAATCTGCGGCATCCCTGTCTCGCCGGGATGCACTTCCAAAGCTTCCACTTGAAAATAACCCGTCTCCCCCGTTACAATCTTGTGGGGATAATCTGACAGAAATCCCATGTAATCTGTATTCGGGGCGTTCCAATCGCTCATCTGATATTGCGGATTACCCTGAACGTCAGACTGATCCCCGTATTCCGAGTCTGTAATGCCATCATTATTTGGGGAAATACCAGAGGTTGCTTGTTCATTATTTTTGTCAGTTACTGTTATTGTTATGTAATAGAAATCGTCTTCGAGAGTGCTTATCGATATCGTGCCGTTGCAGATTGCAGTTTTATTGT
>JAIVVP010000097.1:0-6194 GCA_049189775.1 Gemmatimonadota bacterium
GGTCACCTGGCGTCGCCAGGCCAGCCCACCACTCCCGGCGAAGTGCGTGGTATTTATATTTATAATTCACTGTATATCACTGTTAGCCATTAAAGAGATTACTCTCGGGAGTAAAGTGACAAAGTGTCGGCTAGCATTTTATCAAGCGTAAAGAAATTTTTGTCTGCTACTGGCACAGGCTCTTTGTAAAAGGAGATAATTTTATCGCAGGCAGCGGCAATATCATTTGGCTCAACACAACCTTGAGGATACATTTTTGTCAGCACTTCAGCAGCGCCGCCATGACTGTATGCAATCACCGGTATGCCCAGACAAAGTGCCTCCAAAGCAGTCCGGCCAAAGGCTTCGGGCTCTTTGGCCAGGGACAAGACAATATTCGAAATCGACATAATTTCTTTAATATCGTTTCTGTGTCCCAGAAAAGTGATTTCCTGCTCCAGCCCAAGCGCCCGTGTCTTGTCTTTCAGTTCTTCAAGATAGGCTGTTTTACGACGATGTGGCCCGCCTGCAATCAGGCCATGAACAGGAATGTTTTGTTGTTTAAGCCGGGCCAATATATTCAAAAAATCTTCATGTCCTTTCCAGCGAGTCACTCGAGCAGGCATGGTCAGGATAAATTTATCCGAGAGCGTCGGCTGTTGTTGTTGCCATATTTCTAGCCAGCTCTCATCAGGTCGGAAAGCGAAGGGAAATTCTGTTTTAGATACGCCTCTATGAATCAGCGTAATTTTGTTTTGATCGACATCTGGATAATTATCAGTAATGTATTTCAGAATAAAGCCAGAAGTAGCAATGATCCTTTGTCCTTTTGTCATCACCTTGCTGTAAGGGTTAACGCTGTAGGGACCATGCACTGTTGTGACAAACATGGGCCTGCAGTCCGGATCCATTTTATTCCATGCAAGATAAGTCAGCCAGGCAGGTAAACGGGAACGGGCGTGGATGATGTCGATGTTTTCTTCACCAAAGTATCTACGAAGATAAGAAATATGTCTCAGGGATAAAAGAGATTTTTTACCGATGCCCAGCTGGATATGTTCGCTGCCAGAATTAACAAGTTCATCAACCAGTCTGCCGCCCGCCGAGATAACGATGGAACGGTGTCCGTGTTTAACCAGTTCTTTTGCAACCTCCAGGGTGCCACGTTCGACACCACCGACATTTAGTGCGGGGAGTAACTGGACAACGCTCAAGCGTTTTGGGCCCATGTTTTTCGACTCGGGGGTTTTAGAACTCATGTTTTAAGGACGAGGTTGATGATGTATTTAATTTTAGCGCAGCAAACCAGACTCATGGAGCTGTTCGGCGCAACGTTTAGCTTCATTAAGCAAAACAGGAGGTCTGTTAAGTTTTCGCTCTGAGAGCCACCTGCTGTAGGGGGTCACCATCTTGTCTTCGACAAGGCCCTCGATATTGTCTGAAATTTTACTTGTGCCGCTAACAGGCACATCGAGCAAGCCAACTGCGGCACCAGAGGTGAGGGATTCATATACCATGGAAACGCTATCCATGGTCACCCAGACATTTGCGGCAATATTAAGGTGTCTGGCAATCCAGGCAGGGCCCTTACTTAAACAATCTTTATATTCTGCATTAGGTTTTTGCAACTCTGCCAGCAAGTCTCTTGTTGTTTCAGGGGTACGAGAAGAGTCTGATATTTCCCAGTTAATATCGGCATGTGTTGTTAGAATTTCATTTAGCTGTTGCAGAAGATATTCATCATCCCAATAAAAATGCCTCGAAGGCCCACCAATTAAAATTAAGCCACGGTCTTTCGCCTGTTCTATTGAAGGGGCTATACAATTTATCGCGCCTTTCGTGGTGAAAATATTATCCGCCATCTTTGGGGCATCATGTTCAGGAATAAAACAAAAATCAAAGCAGCTTGCAGGAATACTGGGTTTCATAATAACAATAGTTTTGCCACCACGCGCACGTTTTGCACAGAGCAGAGATAAATGTGTTTCATGCCCGGCACCGATAATCATATCCGGATCCGGCAATTCTTTTGCCGCAGGAAATTTTTTTAAAAGGAGATCCAGAAGACCAGGTTTTCTATCTGCTAATTTAATGTCGTGGCAATCACAGGGTCTGATCAGATTTAATGCCTTAATCAGCCCTTTACTTTGCGAGTCATGCCCCGACCTGCCGTCACTAATTCGCCAAATTACGGGCGTTCGTCTGGATTCAGTCGTCACCTTCTGGGAGTGCCGGGCCGGTAATTCATTTTCAATCTTTCTTCAGCGAAAATTCTGTTCCGCAATAGGGGCAAGTCGCCTGGCCAGTTTCCTCGATCGGCAAAAAAACACGAGGGTGTGAATTCCACAGGCTCATATCTGCTGTCGGACAATGCAGGGGCAGTTGCGAACGACTAATCTCAAAGGTTTTTCTGTCATTAGGTGTTCTTGATGCCTGATAATTGCTCATGGAGCCTCCCTTGTTAAACGTAGCTTAACCATTCTGGTTTGTGTTCATGGCGTCCATGCACAAGATCAAAATAGCTTTTTTGCAGCATTTCTGTAATTGGACCACGGCAGCCTTCACCAATCGTGCGTCCATCCAGTTCACGAACAGGTGTGACCTCTGCCGCTGTCCCGGTAAAAAATGCTTCATCTGCAATACACACCTCATCTCTGGTGATTCTTTTTTCGTGGATCTCCAGGCCTTTTTCTTTCGCCAGGCTGAAAATTGTTTCTCTGGTAATGCCTTCAAGGGCAGAAGTTGTCTCCGGTGTATAAAGAATGCCATCGCGCACGATAAAGATGTTCTCGCCACTGCCTTCTGCAACATAACCCTCGGTATCGAGCAACAGGGCCTCGTCATAACCACAGTCCAGTGCCTCCTGCAGTGCCAACATGGAGTTGAGGTAGTTACCATTTGCCTTGGCTTTGCACATGGTTATATTGACATGATGTCGGGTGTAAGAGGATGTCCTGATACGAATTCCTTTCTCCAGGCCATCACTGCCAAGATAAGAACCCCAGGACCAGGCGGCAACCATCACATGTACCTTCAGGTTATCAGCACGCAGACCCATGCCCTCTGACCCATAAAAGCACATGGGGCGAATATAGGCAGAATCAAGCTCATTTTTGCTGACCGATTCAAGACAGGCCCTGTTGATGGTTTCTTTATCGAAAGACATGGGCATGCCTAAAATATGCGCAGAACGGAAAAGTCGATCAGTATGTTCTTGCAGGCGGAATATGGCTGTGCCCTTTTCTGCATGATAGGCACGTACCCCCTCAAATGCGCCCATGCCGTAGTGCAGGGTATGGGTCAGGACATGAACCTTTGCCTCTCTCCAGGGGACAAACTCCCCGTCCATCCAGATCACGCCATCAATATCATCCATTGTCATGGATATCTCCTCATCGAATCTTGTGTGTAACTCATTGTTATTATGTCAGTCCCGTATTGCATCATAAAACCAGAGGAAGTAACAGTGCCAAGGCAAGTAATAGAGTTGGTGTTATTTTGATTCCCCCTGCCAGAGTAGGATAAGCTAGTATTATGATTAATGGCCGGGGTTAAATAGTTATGTCTGAAACCACTATAAAAGAGATATCTCCGCAGCAAGCATGGGAAATCCTGGAGGCTGAGCCGCAAGCGCTACTGCTGGACGTGAGAACGAGCATGGAATATGAGTATGTAGGACATCCACTTAATGCCCTGCATATCCCCTGGATGGATGCCCCGGACTGGAATATAGATACAGGCTTTGTAGATAAAGTTCGCCAGGCCCTGGTAAAGAGAGCAGGTTCAGATCAGGGGCTGGAATCCATCGCCATATTAGCCATCTGTAGAAGCGGCAAACGCTCCCAGGCGGCGGCCGAAGAGCTGGCCCGCCAGGGCTTCGATAATCTTTATAATATTGAGGATGGCTTCGAGGGTGATCTGGACAATAATAAACAGAGAAACACTATTAACGGATGGCGGTTTGCCGATCTGCCCTGGGAACAATCCTGAAGCAAATTAAATTTACCAATATTTTATTGATTGGGAGTTGCACGGTATATGGATAAATTCTTGATTACTCCGTGTCTGAACCTTGCGCGAAATATCTGGTATGGAACCCGGTTTGCCTTATTCGTACCTACTGCCCTGTGGCAATTCAGGTTTGGTTTTTTGCAGCTTTGTTTGTTGTTGACGTTTTCCTTTTTTCTGTCTTTCACTTATGACTTTGTAGACACTTCCCCGAATAATATTTTTAATATTTATGGCCTGACTTATCAGGCAACACTGTATCTGTTGTTCTTTATCAGCGTCGCAATCATCGCGCAAATTGAAAAAGACATAGCAAGTATTGTTAATATCATGATTGTTTTCCTTGCCTTTGTTCCTGCCGTTTGGGGCATATATTTGATTATTGACTGGCTTGCAGGAAAGCAAACATGGTTTGATTCTACCGAGACAAGCTGGGCAATCTTTTATTTTTATCTAATCTGGTATCTGGCAATCATCTTTCGATGCATTCGTCAGTATTATCATGCAACTGTTTCCAGATCTTTTGTGTTGGTCGTATTTTATGGGCTGATAAATTTTGTTCCCTTGTTTCAATTACCACAGCAACCCCTTTGGTATCCCGACTATTCGAGAGAAATAAAGGTCGCGGAGACCAATACACAGATAAATATTGAAGACACATTCTATCGGCAAAACGATTTGCTTAAACAGGCAACTGACAGTTTGATGCCAGAAAGAGCGGGGAAAACTGATTTATATTTTCTGGGGCTCGCAGGCTATGCTGATGAAGATGTCTTTATGAATGAAGCGATACTGGTCAAGGAATTGTTTGATGATAAATTTGATACCAGAGAAAGATCCTTATTATTGATTAACAATAATGAGACCGTCGAAAAATTACCTTTGGCCAACGCACATAATCTTGAATCAGCGGTGATGGCCCTGGCTGAGACCATGAATCCTGAAGAAGACATCCTGTTTTTATTGATGACATCTCATGGATCACAGGATCACGAATTATCTGTCGCTTTCTCTCCGCTGGATATGAATGATATAGGCCCCGGGAAAATAAAAACAATACTGGATAACGCCGGTATCAAATGGCGCGTGATAGTTATTTCCGCGTGTTACTCCGGTGGTTTTATAGAACCGTTATTTGATGAAAACACAATGATAATAACGGCCGCAGACAAAGACAGGAATTCCTTTGGCTGTGAACATGACGGTGATTATACTTATTTCGGAGAAGCGTTATTTGGCAAGCACCTGCAGCACGGGCGCAATTTTTCAACAGCATTTTATGCCGCAAAAAAGGACATTGAAGCGCGAGAACTGGAAGAATCCCTGGAGGCCTCCATGCCGCAAATCAGGACAGGTGCGAATATTGAAAAACAATTATTGCTGTTTACTGATCGTCTTGATTGAGAGTGTCTGTTCGCGCTGGTAATCTTTGACTGAAAAAAAGACCTGTTTCAAACAATAGCCAGATTGGCAGTGCCAATAATACCTGGGAAATGACATCTGGCGGGGTTAACAGCATGCCCATGACAAAGGCAGCCACTATCACATAGGGTCTGTTTTTTTGTAATGTTTCAACCGAGACAAAGCCACTCCAGATCAACAGCACTGTTGCCACAGGAACTTCAAAGGCCAGACCAAAGGCAAAAAACAGTTTCAGGACAAAATCCAGATAATGACTGATGTCTGTCATGACAGCAACGCCTTCAGGTGTAACCGCGTTAAAGAAGCCAAAGATTAATGGGAACACCACGAAATAGGCAAAGGCAGTTCCCGCGTAGAACAACAGTATGCTACTGATTAGCAAAGGTCGGGCCAGACGTTGTTCTTGCTGATAAAGCCCCGGCGCAATAAAGCCCCACAACTGGGCAAGCAGATAGGGCATGGAAATAAAAATGGCAGCAAACAGGGTGAGCTTAAAGGGGGCCATAAAAGGTGAGGCCACTTCTGTTGCGATCATGGTGCTTCCGGGAGAAAGCTGTTCGATCAGTGGTGCCGCAACCAGGCTATAAATATCATTGGCAAAATAGAACAAGCATGAAAAGGCAATCAAGATGGCGCACAGACTCTTTAGAAGTCTCGACCGTAATTCTATGAGATGCGTTACGAAGGGTTGTGACCTGTCCTGATCCTCGTCCTCAGGGCCATCATCTACAGGGTGGTTCTTACTGGTTTCGTTTTGATTGTTCGCTGACATATCAAGTTTTAGT
>JAIVVP010000098.1:0-6121 GCA_049189775.1 Gemmatimonadota bacterium
CTGAGAAAATGTTCTTCGACATATTCAAGAAAGTACATGAGCTAATTAATATAACTAACTGATTATATTATATTAATATGTCTAGTATAGAAGAAGATAAAGATAAGCCATCGAACCCGATAGAGCCTGATTCAAATTTATTCGATTCTGTAACCTTTCTCAAGGGACTGACCGGCAAACCCGGTGTTTACCGGATGTTAGATGAAGCAGGCAAGGTCATCTACGTTGGCAAGGCCAGAAACCTGAAGAAAAGGGTTTCAAGCTACTTCACGCGTGCAGACACCTCGCCAAAGACACGCGCCATGGTCGCACAGATCAGAGATATCGAAGTCACGGTAACGCATACCGAGAAAGAGGCCCTGATCCTTGAAAACAACCAAATCAAGAGCCTCAGGCCGCGTTACAACATCTGGTTCAAGGATGATAAGAGTTATCCCTATATTCATCTCTCCACTGAGCATGATTTCCCCGGGCTCAGTTACCACCGTGGTGCGAAAAGCAAAAAAGGGCGTTATTTTGGCCCATACCCCAGTGCAGGTGCTGTCCGCAACACTTTGAATTTAATGAAAAAACTCTTTATGACCCGGCAGTGTAAAGACAGCTTTTTCGCAAATCGCACACGCCCCTGTCTGGAATATCAAATTAAACGCTGCTCGGCACCCTGTACGGAATTCATCAGCCAGGAAGATTATGCAAAGGATATCGAACACAGCATCATGTTTCTGCAGGGCAAGAACGAACAGGTCATCGACAGCCTCATCAGACCCATGCAGAAGGCCTCAGATGCGCTTGAATATGAACGCGCTGCGCATTATCGAGACCAGATCAGTAATTTGAGAAAACTTCAGGAAAATCAGTACATCACTGCCGAAAAAGGCAATATTGATGTAATTGCCTGTGAATATAAAGAAGGCGTCGCCTGTGTATGGATTTTCTTCATCAGAAACGGTTTAAATCAGGGCAGTAAAACTTATTTTCCTAAACATCCTGCCAATGCTACTCCTGAAACGATACTGGAAGCCTTTTTAGCCCAGTTTTATCTGAAGGATCGCGCAATCAGTGGCCTGCCCAGGGAAATACTGCTCAGCCATGGGCCTGAAAACAGCAAACTACTGCAAGAGGTCATCTCAAGCCATGCCAGGCGGCAGATTAAAATAAAATGCCATTGTCGAGGTGACAGGGCCAAATGGGTGAAGATGGCCTCGGAAAATGCGGGACTTTCTCTCACGCAACACCTTGCAAAAAAAGAAAGCAGGCAGCAACGTACTGATAAATTGACTCAATTTTTAAATCTGGAAATACCAATTCAAAGAATGGAATGTTTCGATATCAGTCATACGAGTGGCGAAGCGACCGTTGCATCCTGCGTGGTATTTGATGCTGAGGGCCCATTGACCACGGATTACCGTAAATTCAACATCACCAATATCACACCCGGAGATGATTATGCCGCAATGGAACAGGCGATCACGCGAAGATATACGCGGGTTAAAAAGGAAGAGGGCAAGATACCGGATATTATTTTTATCGATGGCGGCAAGGGGCAGGTGGGCAAGGCACAAAAGGTTCTGGAGGAACTCCAGCTAAACGAACCTGTATTAGTCGGCGTTGCCAAAGGACCTTCTCGTAAGGCAGGCCTGGAGACCTTGATCATCGAACGTGATAATGAACAATTACATCTGCCCCACGATTCACCAGCCTTACATCTGATACAGCATATCCGCGATGAATCTCATCGATTTGCCATTACCGGACATCGACAACGGCGCAAGAAGGCGCGTAATCAATCACCACTGGAAAATATTGATGGAGTAGGGCAGAAACGTCGGCAAAATTTGCTACGACATTTTGGTGGATTACAGGGTATTACATCAGCAGGGATAGAAGACCTTGCCAAGGTCAATGGAATCAATAAGAATCTAGCACAGAAGATATACGACACCTTTCACGAGAATATATGAACATACCTAATATACTGACGCTTAGCAGAATAGTTATGCTCCCTGTCTTTATTATTTTTTTCTACTTACCCGTCAGTTGGCATTACCTGGCAGCTTGCGTGATTTTCGTACTTGCGGCGATCACAGATGGGCTGGACGGTTATTACGCACGCAAACTAGGGCAGACATCTGCATTAGGTGCCTTTCTCGATCCGGTCGCTGACAAACTCATGATTACAGTAGTGCTGGTATTATTGGTCGAGGATCAGCCTTCTATATGGTTAGCACTGCCAGCTGCGGTGATTATCGGCCGTGAAATTACAATTTCTGCCTTGCGCGAATGGATGGCAGAAGTCGGGGCAAGCAGTAAAGTCGCCGTCTCCGGTTATGGAAAATTAAAAACCATCTGCCAGATGGTGGCACTGGGATTTTTGATCTATCACAATGACTTGTTCGGTATGCCCATTTATAGCATTGGCATGGTTCTTCTGTATATCGCTTCCATATTGACCCTATGGTCGATGATTCTTTACCTGCAGGCCGCCTGGCCGCAGCTAAAAGACAGCTAAATCAGCATAAAACCAGCTAAATACACTGCAAATTTCGAAGTTCCTTGACAGGTGACAACTCGCAGCTAAAATGTGCGCTCTTTTGCGGGAATAGCTCAGTGGTAGAGCACAACCTTGCCAAGGTTGGGGTCGCGAGTTCGAATCTCGTTTCCCGCTCCAATATTTTATTACATAGTAAGATTCGTCACTAGAATTGGCTGAGTGGCAGAGTGGTTATGCAGCGGCCTGCAAAGCCGTGGACGCCGGTTCGATTCCGACCTCAGCCTCCATTTTATGTTTGATCCAATTGCCCGGGTGGCGGAATTGGTAGACGCAAGGGACTTAAAATCCCTCGATCATTGATCGTGCCGGTTCGATTCCGGCCCCGGGCACCAATAAAATTAATAAGTGTATGTTTATCAGCATGACTTTATGATTTTACTCTCTACCTATGCTGGCATTATTGGGGGTCACCATCCGGTTGGGTCTGCAAGAAGTGCTCACTTCAAAACTCGTGTAATTGTGAAACGAGTGAATAATCGATACACAAAATCATGAATGAACCTGATTATTATTAATCCTGAAGAACAGTAAATATGAAATTAAAATATATTAAAACAAGCTCTATGGTTGCTGGAATTGCCATCATAATTGTTTGTAGCCAGGCATTTGCCGAGACCGCTGCTAATTCTACTACCGGTTCCGTCGAGCCTCTGGCATTACGCAAAATAATGCAAGATATGGGTGAAAATATGCAAACCATCGCCGATGGTATTTCACGTGAAGACTGGGGACTGGTAGAAAAAACTGCACCACAGATCGCTGATCATCCACGACCACCATTAAGCGAGAGAGCACGAATCATGGCGTTTGTCGGCGCTGACGTAAGCAAGTTCAAGGGTTTTGATGGAAAAACCCATGAGGCTGCACGTGTACTGGGAGAAGCTGCCGCACGCAAAGACGGTTACGCAATAATCTCAAATTTCGCAACGCTGCAAAATACCTGTTTGATGTGTCATCAGAGTTTCCGCAAATCAATTCAGGAACATTTCTATGACAATCATTGATGCGCAACAACGTATTTGAATTGGAACTGGAAAAATCAGCTTACTGCCGGGAAGCTTGTATTGAATTTGATAATTAATTTGGAAGAGGGCAGTTGCAAATTAGAGGGGAATACGAAGAAGGTGCTACAAAATCAGACTTCTATAGTTCCAGGCATGCCGCAGTACCACCCTCGTGACGGGATTGTAATGTAATCTTCCAGCCCTGAGCAATACAAAGTTGTTGCACAATAGCAAGACCAAGTCCGCTCCCCCCTGTGGTATGGCTGCGGGAATTCTCCAGTCGGTAGAATGGGCGAAACACCGCTTCTCTTTCCTCTTCGGGAATGCCGGGTCCCTGATCCAGAACGCAAATAGTCGACTGTCCTTTACCTTCCTGCTGTAGCTGAACGGTAACCGGATTCTGGCCTCCATAACGGATGGCATTTTCTAACAGATTGTGCAGTATCCGTTTCAGCGTGTCCCTGGGGACAGACTGGACAACAGGAGCAACGGGGTCGAAATGGATCCGTGCTCCATCGTGTTGGTGATCTGATATGACCTCTATGATGATTTCTCTCAAATCCTGCTCCTGTGGTTTTTCCTGTTGCTCAATCCCGCGTGCCAGCTGCAGAACTTCACGGAGTCGATGTTCAATTTCATCGACATCTTCCGTCAGACTTTGTCTGAATTCATTTTCAGCTGTCTCGGGCATGAGTTCCAGTGTGAGTTTAATTCGAGTCAATGGCGTTCGCAGGTCATGTGAAATTCCAGCGAGTAGTGTGGTGCGATTTTCCAGCAGTTCGGCAACCTCTCTGGCCATGTGATTGAATTGTCGTGCCAGGTTAATGATCTCATATGGGCCAGTTTCAGGTAATGTCATTTGTTTTTTACCCTTTCCAACCACAGCGGTCGCCGCAGATAACATGGCCAGTGGTCTGGATAAGCGGAGTGCCAGAATCAGGGCGGTGATAATGGTAAGTAATAGAATCGCGATAGAAATGGTGAGTAGTGCAACAGGCGGACTTGCACCTACGCGTTCTTTAGGAAAACCAAAATACAATTGATGCCCTGCCATCGGGATATCAACCCAAATCCAGTTTACGTATTCCGAGTTATAACCGATAGTGACCGGATTGCCCAGACGATGCTCAATGGCCTTTTTAAGCAATCCCAGATAAGGGCGCGGTTTGTAGAACGAGGTCAAAGAAACAGGGGAGGATGTCAGTTTCAGCTGATGAATTTCAAGTAACTCATGTTCCAGGTCCTGGCGGGTCTCTGGAGGAAGTTCAGCCCAGGTTTGGGCAGATAAAATCAATAATGCGGCCAGATCGTCAGCAGATTGTTTGCCTATCGGGATAACAACAAACCAGAAGAGGGAGACCAGTGTGATGCTAACTAGCAACAATGAGGTAATGGTTAGTGTTGTTGCTGTACGAAAAAAAAGAGTGTTGGGTAATTTCATCTAGGAGCTGCTTTTCTTCTCTATTCCGTCCCCATTCGGTGTGAATCGATACCCCTGGCCCCAGACGGTGCGAATAAACTGGGGAGAAGATGGGTCTGGTTCAATCTTATGACGCAAGCGGGTAATGCGAACATCAATGCTACGATCAAACGGTTCATGATTATGGCCTGTTATCATATCCATCAATTGATCACGGCTTAATACGTGGTCAGGATGTTGTGCCAGTACGATTAGCAGAGTCATCTCACCGGTTGTCAGTACAACTTCCTCATCTGACCGAAACAGAAGTTTTCGTTCAATGTCCAGGGTGAATTCACCAAAGGGCAGCACTTGCTCGGGAGGCATATTTTCTGTCTGAGCAGTTGCTGTGTTACGACGTAATACAGCGCGTATCCGGGCTAGTAACTCACGTGGGTTGAATGGTTTGGGCAGGTAATCATCCGCACCTATCTCTAGTCCGACAATCCGGTCAATTTCTTCACCGCGTGCCGACAGCATGATGATAGGTATATTTTCTGAGCTACGCAGCCTTTGTGCCAGGGAAAGGCCATCTTCCCCGGGAAGCATTAGATCCATAATGACCAGATCTGGATGGTTGTGCTGTAACCAGTTATCCATTTCTATGCCATCGCCTGCAACTGCCGTTATATAACCCTGCTCACTAAGATAGCGTGAGAGTAGTTGCTGCAGTTTAGGATCATCGTCGACGATCAATATCGTCGGTGCTGAATGGTTATTGTGTTTTGTCACCACTTACCTCAAACAAAGTTAGAAACAATTTGTAACAAATTTCCATGATATTGAAATATTTGTGAAACAGTTCGTACCTATCATGCTAAGCGTGATTTGAACATGAGGCATCAGCGAGATGTACACAGTAGCAAGTCACCCCATTAACTGACAAGAGGAAAATCTTGATGAAACAGAAAAACTACAGAAGTGGAATTATAGCGCTTATAGGTTTTGGTGTAATCAATGTGGCTGTTGCTGCTGATTATTCCAGTATGTCAACTGAAGAACTGGTGGAGATGCGTTCCCAGGTCAGGGAGACGACAACGGAAGATCGTGGAGGAAAATCTTGATGAAACAGAAAAACTACAGGAATGGAATTATAGCGCTTATAGG
>JAIVVP010000099.1:0-6110 GCA_049189775.1 Gemmatimonadota bacterium
TTTAACTGCTGTAGACCCTTGCCTGCAACTAATGGGTTTGGATCAATGGTTGCGGTGATGACCTTCTTGATACCTGCTTTAATCAAAGACTCTGTACAGGGCGGTGTACGTCCATGATGTGCACATGGCTCCAATGTTACATAACAGGTCGCACCCGAGACATTGTCCGAAGTTTGATTTTGTTTGGCATTATTCAGGGCCTCGATTTCTGCATGAGGCTGCCCGGCCTTTTGGTGCCATCCTTCCGACAGGACAACATCATCTTTGACTATGACACAACCTACACGGGGATTTGGATCGGTACTATAAAGACCACGCCGCGCCAGTTGTAAGGCGCGAGACATATATTGATGGTCTGAGGCAGTCCACATCAACTCTCTTCACCATCAGACTTTAATAGATCAAGCTGACTTTCTTTTATTTCCGGAGGTAAATCATTTTCCAGACGTTCAATCTCGTCCAGAAATGCACGTACATCTTCGAAACTTCTATAGACTGAGGCAAAACGAACATAGGCAACTTGATCAAGTGTTCGTAACTGTTCCATCACCCAGTCACCGAGTTTGCGTGAATTTACTTCCCGTTCACCTTCAGTCCTGAGTTTATGCTTGATTTGTGAAATGGCCACTTCGACTCTTTCCATTGCCACGGGACGTTTTTCGATAGCACGCATAATACCGCCACGAAGTTTATCTTCACTATAAGGCTCTCGTCGGCCATCGGATTTCAGTATCCTGGGTAAATTTAATTCAGCAGATTCGTAAGTCGTGAAACGTTCTGTACATTTTGTACATTCACGTCGACGTCGAATCTGGTCGCCTTCACCAACCAGACGGGAATCAATGACGCGCGTATCCATGTCAGAACAAAACGGACATCGCATTCACTTACCCTCCTTTCTCAACAAAATTATGCTTTGATATTTCAATTTAACCCTTACTTAAGAAAAAAAATAGTGGCTTAACGACACAGGGGATCGCATAACGATCCCCTGTAAGCCTGAACTACGTATTTAACGAATCAATGTTCGTAAAGTGGCCTGCTCTTACACAGGGCAACAACCTTGCCTTTTACATCTTCAATAACACTATCATCGCCCATGTTATCCATGATGTCACAAATCCAGTTAGCAACATTCTTACAATCAGCTTCATCAAAACCACGTGTCGTAATTGATGGTGTGCCAATACGGATACCACTGGTGACAAATGGTGACTGCGGATCGTTTGGAACTGAATTTTTGTTACAGGTAATATTGGCGCGACCCATGGCTGCGTCAACTTCCTTACCGGTCAGTCCCTTTTCAATCATATCTACCAGGAACAGGTGATTGTCTGTACCGCCAGAAACAATCTTCAGACCACGTTCAATGAAGGTGTCAGCCATAGCAACTGCATTCTTTTTAACCTGCTGAATATAAGTCTTGAAATCAGGTTCCAGACATTCTTTAAAGGCAACGGCTTTACCAGCGATGGTATGCATGTGCGGACCACCCTGATAGGCAGGAAATACCATGAAGTTGACCTTTTTCTCGATATCATCATTGGCCTTGCCCATGATAATACCTGAACGTGGACCACGTAAGGTTTTGTGTGTTGTTGATGTTGTCACATCAGCAATCTGTACCGGACTTGGGTACTCACCTACAGCAATAAGACCAGCAACGTGGGCAATATCGGCCATCATTATTGCACCAACCTTATCTGAAATCTCGCGGAAACGTTCCCAATCAACAATGCTTGAATAAGCAGAAAAACCTGTAATGATCATTTTTGGCTTATGTTCCAGTGCCAGTTCTTCGGCCTGGTTATAATCAATATAGCCTTTATCATCCAGACCATACTGAACAGCATCAAAAATACGACCTGAAACATTCACTGATGCACCGTGGGTTAAATGACCCCCATGCGCCAGACTCATGCCCATGACGTGATCGCCCGGACTCAGCAATGCCAGGAAAACGGCACCGTTGGCCTGTGAACCTGAATGTGGTTGTACATTTACCCAATCAGCACCAAACAATTCTTTGGCACGATCGATGGCTAACTGCTCTGCAACGTCAACGTACTCGCAACCACCGTAATAGCGCTTGCCTGGATAGCCTTCAGCATATTTGTTTGTTAAATAAGAACCCTGACATTCCATCACACGTGGACTTGTCATATTTTCTGATGCAATCAACTCAATGTGCTCTTCCTGACGTACGCGCTCAGCGTCCATCACTTTCCAGAGTTCTTCATCATAACCGGCAACTTTCATATCTTTGGTAAACATGGTGTTCCTCTCGCTAGAATAATTATTATGTTTCTACCAGATCCTGTTTGTTCGCGTGGCAATGACTCTTTTCGGCATTTTTACGCAGGATCGTCTGTTCGAATCGCCCGTCAGGGTAGCAAATAATGGCCCTTAATGCATTGTTAATATTAGGGTTATCGGGGTTTTCTTATTATCATTGATTCAGTGGTCGATTTAGTGGAAAAATCCCTTAACGATACACTCGGCCTTTAGCCTTTCTGGAATAATTGGTTGATTTTCAATGTATTATCAGGCATTTTTCTGGCGCTACTAATTATGAATGGTCCGAATACTTAATCATCCAATACTCAGGATCCCGATTGAATTTGCTAATAAAGAGAACAAAATGAGCAAAAAACCCTGTTTCTGTAAAAATTCCATGCAACTACTATGAATCCGGCTGAAATTACACGTATTCAGTCAGAGGCTGATTTGATCTACTCACCTGCCGAGGTTGATGCAGCCATTGAAAGGATGGCTGAAGAGATCACCCTGGTGCTCGCGGACAAAAATCCCATCATCCTCTGTCTGATGATCGGTGGTGTGGTCCCCACAGGGAAACTGCTTCCTCTTTTGGACTTTCCATTACAGGTAGAATACGTTCATGCGACCCGTTATCAGGGGGAAACAAATGGCGGCACATTGCACTGGATTAGAAAACCGACAATCTCCCTGCAAGACAGACATGTATTAATCATCGATGATATTCTCGATGAGGGAAACACGCTGGCGGCAATGGTTGAAGAATGTGAAAATAATCAGGCAAAAACAATTCGAACCGCAGTGCTGGCAGACAAGCAGTTAAACAGAGAACGGAGTTTTGAAAAAGCTGATTTCACCGGTCTTACTGTTCCCAACCGCTATGTCTTTGGTTACGGTATGGATTACAAGGAATACTTACGCAATGCACCGGGCATCTACGCAGTTAAACCTGGAACCCGCAGTTGACCGCTACAGGAATAGGCTAATATGATGATAAGAACAACAATATTGCTACTGCTTAAATTCACCTACAGGGCGAGGATGCTACAGCATGTATAGCAGCCCTGTTTGCTCGTCTGGCTATGCGAAAAAACTCACTAAGGGAGCGGCCATTAGCTCACTTTTTCACTACACCAGTCAAGCAAACAGAACCACTCTACACGCTGTCCAACTACGAATTCCAGGTTAGGGTTTATGAAGAAAATAGCGATTATTGGCGGCACAGGTCTGACTTCACTGGCAGGTGTCGAGATCACCGAGACCAGAGAAGTCGATACGCCGTATGGCAGTCCCTCCAGTGCCTTAAGCTTTGGGAGAATTGGGGATAAGGAAATTATTTTCCTAGCACGTCACGGTAACCCACATGCCATCGCACCACACAAAATAAATTATTGCGCCAATATTCATGCGCTCAAGGAAAGTGGCGTGAATAATATTATTGCAGTCAATGCTGTCGGTGGCATTACATCAGAGATGCGTCCTGGCAGGATAGCAATTCCTGAACAAATTATTGATTACACTTACGACAGGAAGCATACATTCTTTGAAGATAATCTAAATGAAGTCACTCATATCGATTTTACAAATCCATATAGTACTGATCTAGGCAAACAATTAGTTACTGCCAGTTTAATGTCTGGCCTGGATGTTTTTATTGGCGGTGTTTATGCTGCCACACAAGGGCCCAGGCTGGAAACTGCTGCAGAGGTTAAAAAACTGGAAAAAGATGGCTGTGATATTGTCGGCATGACAGGAATGCCTGAAGCAGCGCTTGCCCGTGAACTGAATATTAACTATGCCTGTCTTGCTCTGGTGGTAAATTGGGCGGCTGGAAAATCAGATGAGGAAATCACCATGGCAATAATTGAGAAACATATTGAAGAAGGAATGGGGAAAGTTAAGTTGGTACTTGAAGGATTTATTTCTAATACTTAAATCAATCAATCGACACTGGCCTTATTGATTTTGGATATAGTTACACAAGGTATTTTGGGCGCTGCGGTTGCCCAATCGGGTGCTCGAAAAGAGCACATCCGTTTAGCTACGATGATAGGCATATTTGCAGGTATTATTGCCGATGCTGATGTATTCATCCGTTCATCGACAGATCCCTTATTATTTCTGGAGTTTCATCGACACTTTACACATTCAGTATTCTTTATCCCCATTGGTGCATGTGTGACGTTCTTGTTTCTGTGGCCGTTTCTGCACAATAAGTTACCCGCACGATTTTTATATTTTTACTGCTTTCTTGGTTATCTATTTAGTGGTTTTATCGATGCCTGTACCAGTTATGGCACACACTTATTCTGGCCTGTAATTAGTACGCGAACCACATGGCATTTCATTTCAGTTGTTGATCCGGTATTCACTGGAATACTTTTAATCGCGATTGTCACTGGTTTCAAAACCAGAAAAACAGGGATTAGTCGAGTTGGATTAATGCTGGCTATTAGTTATTTATTATTAGCGATATTGCAGTTAAATCGTGCTGAAATAGCGATTCATCAGTTAGCCGAACAACGTGGACACACCATTGAAAAAATAATGGTGAAACCAACACTAGCTAATATCATATTATGGCGATCAGTTTATTTAACAAATAATATTTTCTACATTGATGCTGTCAGAGTCGGCTCATCAATACGAATTTATCAAGGAAGTTCTATTGAAAAATTCAATATGAGAGAAGAATTTCCAAATCTTGATAGCAATTCAATGTTAGCTAAAGATATTGAACGCTTCGAATATTTTTCTGATGGCTATGTTGGCTTATATCCGGAAAGACCTGAAGTTTTAGGTGACGTACGTTACTCAATGAGTCCATTAGGAACAATCCCGTTGTGGGGAATTGAAATGAACCTTGCTGCTACAAATCAACATGTTAAATACGATACGTTTCGAGATTCGTCGAAAGCAATCAGACAAGAATATATCAATATGCTGATGAACAAGAATTTAAATGATAAATAGAGGGCAACTTAAATTAAGCTTTAATTTTCTGGTTTTTTTCAGTTCCCAGGGGTTTGGTAACCTACCCTGTATAAATCTCTCTCGGACCATGCACAGGTAAATGCGGATATCACCATATTCATGAAAAATCTGCCCAACAAACAATACGTAATACCATCAAAAAGAGGAAATATTAACAAAAGTCCACTAGATGATTTTTGATTGCTTTATCTGTTTACTCTTCAACAGCCAGGCGTGTCACCCGCATGATCACCCCAAACAATGGGTGATCAAAATAATGTAATTCATTCAGTTTGATTCGCCGGGTTTCCTTCATTTGCGCATAGGTGCCACTCATAATAATCTCTTCATCAACTTCTATTTCTTCTACATCTTCGCCTGCTACAGATATGTTTTCTTCGGTAAATGAAGTGACCGACTCCGTGTACAAATCAAGAAAGTATGAGATATCCAGATCCAGATGAAGAAGATGTCCACCTCTCAAATTTACCGTGCCATTTATCTTTGCTTCCGGATTCATGATATGGACTTTTTTTGCCCTGGACTTGGTTAGCTCTGGCTGTTGCCAGGCAACGTGGTACACAGGGCGATAATCACTGGATAATTTAAGGTTTTTGTTTACACCACCCAGCTTATATCTGCTTGATGGCAACCTTTTAAATGCACTGGATCCATCTGCTTCGGTTACCAGTTCTATGCTGGCACTATAATCCGGTACGCCATCTGTATTCCACAATTCACCACTGTTGTCGGCTACCAGGTGTTCGAATACGACCATTTCCACCTGGTACCATTTTGCATATGCCAGGTTGCTAAACAGTAAAAGAAGACTACCCAGTAATAATTGTTTCATTTGGTAC
>JAIVVP010000100.1:0-6095 GCA_049189775.1 Gemmatimonadota bacterium
GACTTGCCAAGCTGGCGGATGCCCCATTTATTAAAATTGAAGCAACTAAATTTACAGAAGTTGGTTATGTAGGTAGAGATGTTGAATCAATCGTGCGCGACCTTGCCGACATCGCAGTGAAAATGACCAGAGAGAGTGAGGTAGAAAAAGTCAGGGAACAGGCAGGGGTCGCGGCAGAAAACAGGGTGCTGGATATTCTTTTACCAGCACCGCGTCGGTTTGCTAATGAACCTGCTAATGAGGAAGAGCAAACCGATAATACCACCAGAGAAAAATTCCGTGGCATGCTGCGTAAAGGCAAGCTGGATGACAAGGTCATAGAAGTAGAACTTAATGCCCCCTCAATTGGTGTTGAGATCATGGCACCTCCTGGTATGGAAGAAATGACCAGCCAGTTGCAAGGTATGTTTCAGAACATGTCCGGGAGCAAGAAGAGTACACGTGAATTACGGATCAAGGATGCATTGAAACATTTAGGTGAAGAAGAAGCTGCCAAGCTGATTAATGAAGATGACATTAAAGCCATCTCAATTGAAAGTCTGGAGCAGAATGGTATCGTTTTTCTGGATGAAATTGACAAGGTTACCGGTCGTTCGGAATCAAGCGGACCGGATGTTTCTCGTGAAGGTGTGCAGCGCGATTTGTTGCCATTGGTTGAAGGCAGTACGGTATCTACTAAATACGGCATGGTAAAAACAGATCATATTCTTTTTATTGCTTCAGGTGCTTTTCATCTGACCAAGCCGTCAGATTTAATCCCTGAATTACAGGGGCGCTTACCTATCAGGGTGGAGTTAAGTGCACTCGGTGTTGATGATTTTATACGTATATTGACTGAGCCAGATGCGTCGCTGACAGAACAGTATGCAGCCTTGATGAAAACAGAGGGAGTGGATCTTTCATTCTCCGAAGACGGGATCAAAAGAGCTGCCGAGATTGCCTGGCAGGTCAACGAGACAACCGAGAATATTGGTGCAAGGCGCTTGCATACTGTGATGGAAAGACTACTTGAAACATTATCCTACCAGGCATCTGATTTAAACGGAGACTCTATTGTAGTTGATGCAGATTATGTCAATGATCACCTGGAAGCATTGGTGCAAGACGAAGATCTGTCAAGGTACATACTGTAATGAAAAATGAATCACCACAACCCGAGTCAATCAATCTTCATCAAAAATCCAGAATCCTTGAAATCACTTTTGATGATGGTCAGAATTTTGAATTGTCCTGTGAATTACTCAGGGTTTATTCACCTTCGGCAGAAGTAAAGGGTCATGGTCCGGGACAATCTGTATTACAAACAGGCAAGGAGAATGTTTCTATTACCAACATTGAGCCTGTTGGACATTATGCCGTAAAATTGATATTCGACGATGGGCATGATACCGGCCTGTATTCGTGGGCTTATCTCTATGAACTTGGCGAGAATAAGGATGAACTATGGAAAGACTACTTACAGGGGCTTAGTGATGCTGGCCATCAACGAATGGGCGCATCTTAAAATGCACTTTTACCGTCAAGCGGCACTAGGGTCTCGCGATTATTGAAATGAACAGTAAAACGACAGATTTTGGTTATCAAAAAGTTGCTTCAGAAGATAAAGTAAGTCTTGTCTCTGAGGTGTTTCGTTCTGTTGCTGGCAATTATGATTTAATGAACGACTTGATGTCGTTTGGTGCACATAGACTCTGGAAGAGACATGCTATAAATCTATCGGGCGTTAAAAAAGGTCAGTCAGTGCTAGATGTGGCTGGAGGCACAGGCGACCTGTCAAAATTATTTCATAAGCGCGTCGGCAAGGAAGGAACCGTGTTGATGACTGATATCAACAGTGCCATGTTGTTTGAAGGCCGGGATAAAATGATTGATGCAGGTATTGTCTCCGGTATTGATTATGTTCAGGCAAATGCAGAAATGCTGCCATTTGCAGATAACAGTTTTGACTGTATCAGTATTGCATTTGGACTGCGCAATGTGACCGATAAGCAAAAGGCGATCAATTCCATGTTTGAGAAGCTACGTTATGGTGGCTGTCTGATCATTCTGGAATTTTCCAAAGTAGAGCCAGCTTCATTGGCAAGCATCTATGATACTTATTCATTCAAGGTGATTCCAAAGATTGGAAAGTTTATAGCAAAGGACGAAGCCAGTTATCAATATCTGGTTGAGTCAATTCGTATGCATCCTGATCAGGAAACATTAAAAGGCATGATTGAAACAGCAGGGTTTTCCAGAGTCGAATACTTTAATCTGATGGGTGGTGTTGTTGCGATACACAGGGCCTACAAGCTGTGAGTGAAAATATGAAATCAGATAATCATCAATCGGTATTACTTGTTAGTGCCGAAAAGATGGTGAATAAACTCTTGTCTCTGGATGAAGAGACACTGGATGCCTTGGCAACATTGGATGGTGATGTTGTTGAGATTGATGTCCTGAATACTGATATCAGATTATTTATTTTACCCTCGGCCAGGGGGCTAACATTGGCATCAACATATGAAGACAAGGCAGATGTCTCGATAAAAGGAACCCCAGCTGCGTTGTTAGGGATGATTACTGCTGAAAAAGTTGGTGCAGGTGATGTCGAAATTATTGGTAATGTTGGAATGGCACATAAACTTCAATCCATCCTGAAGAAGGTGGACGTTGATTGGGAAGAATATTTATCACAAATTATAGGGGATATTGCCGCTCATAAAGTGGGTAATTTTCTAAGGGGAATGAGCCAGCTTGCTAAAGCATCTGCCAGGACGATTGGTCTGGATATCAGTGAATATCTTCGTTACGAAAAGGCAGCATTACTGGATAAATCAGAGCTGGATGAATTTAATCATGCCGTAGATAAAATTCGTAACGATGTGGAACGCTTACAAAAACGCGTTGAAAGGTTAGGAAAAGAAAACGTATGAAACTGGGTGAAATATCACGATTGATTACCATCCAGAGGATACTGGTTCGTCACGGGCTGGATGAAATCGCCTTCGCTTCAAATGTCACTCGTTCAACAAAAATATTGTTCTATATCTTTCCCTGGAACTGGTTTGGAAGAAAACAGGGGCCAAGAGGGGAGCGACTAAGGTGTGCATTTGAAGAGTTAGGACCGATATTCATCAAGTTTGGTCAGCTTTTATCTACACGCCGTGACTTTTTACCCGAAGATATTTCACGGGAATTTTTGAAGCTTCAGGACAATGTGCCGCCTTTCCCCAGCGAGGAAGCAAGACGCATCATTGAGGATGCATTTGAGGGCAAGATTGAAGATATATTTCTGGAGTTTGATGATACCCCATTAGCTTCTGCCTCCATCGCACAGGTGCATGCTGCAAAGATGAAAGATGGTCGGGAGATGATAGTTAAGGTTGTCCGACCTGACATTGAAGAAGTCATACGTCGTGATCTTGGTTTGATGTATTTTCTTGCCGAAAAAGCAGAACGATATACAAAAGATGGCAGGCGCCTGGGTCCAGTTAATGTTATTGCAGAATTTGAGAAGACATTATTAGGTGAGTTGGACCTGTTGCGTGAAGCTGCCAATGCCTCGCAGCTACGTCGGAATTTTGCCGACTCAGACAAGTTATATGTACCTGAAGTTGAATGGGATTTAACACATGAAAATGTCATGGTTATGGAGCGCATTTCAGGCATTCCTGTTAATGATTTTGAAGCGCTTAAAGCCGCCGGGGTTGATCTGAAATGGTTAGCGGAAGCAGGTGTTGAAGTATTTTTTACCGAAGTCTTGCGCGATAGTTTTTTCCATGCTGATATGCACCCCGGGAATATATTTGTCTCACGGCCGCAACCTGGCAAGCCGGCAAAAATCATGGTGGTGGACTTCGGCATTATGAGTTCACTCAGCGAATTTGATCAAAGATATCTCGCCGAAAATTTCATGGCTTTTCTCAATCGTGATTATCGGAAGGTTGCTGAACTACATGTCGAATCCGGTTGGGTCCCTGCCGATACACGCGTAGATGAATTTGAATTTGCCATCAGGACGGTATGTGAACCCTTGTTTGACAGACCCCTGAGAGAAATATCATTTGGCACGATGTTGTTACGTCTGCTGCAGACGGCCAGACAGTTTGATATGGTGATCCTGCCGCAGTTGTTATTGTTACAAAAAACGCTGGTGAACATTGAAGGCCTGGGCAGACAACTCTATCCAGAGCTGGATATCTGGACAACCGCGAGACCCTTGTTTGAGTACTGGATGCACGAACGGCTTGGTGTTAGAGGATTGGCAAAAGGCCTGAAAGATAATTTACCGAGATGGCTTGATCGACTGCCTGACTTACCAAATAAAACAATTGATATTATCGAACGCCTGCGTGATGGCAAGATTCAGGTGGAGTTAAAGTCGACTGAGCTGGAAAAAATCAGGACTGAAATAAAACGAAGTAATCAACGGACAGTATTGGCAACAGTTGGATCCGCTTTCGTTATTTGTGCTGCGGTAATATTTGGTCTGGATGGGTTCTCGCCAGCGATGGTCGGTGGTGTTCCCTATTTGACATGGTTGTTTGGTGGCCTGGGATTGGGGCTGTTGGTATTTTCCATGAGTGATTGATTTTCGTTCAAGGAATAAAAATACTATTTATGAGTGGCCCAGAAATCCAGATATAGAGATTCAGGTTCTTACAAGAGCAGCCTCTACAGTATCTCTGGTTTCTTTACCAGAGAGCACTTCAATTAATTCAAGAGCGAAATCCATTGCTGTGCCAGGTCCCCTTGAGGTAATGACGTTCCCATCCCTGACTACAGCCTCATCCGATAATATGGTGTTAGGTAAACCAGGATCATCAAGAAAACCCGGATAGCTGGTTGCTGTCTTTCCAGCAAGCACACCTGCGTTCGCCAGAACTTTGGGTGCAGCACAGATAGCGGCAATATATTTATCATCGTTCGCCATTTTCTTTATGGCTGATTTGAGACGTTCATCATTATCGAGATTATCTGCGCCGGGTAAACCACCAGGTAGAACAATCATGTCGTAGTCATCTTTCAATGCTGATTCCAGGTCGGTGTCAGGGACAAGTTTTACACCTCGGCTGGCGGTTACGTTTTCAGCATCAAGCCCGGCAGAGATTACTTCTATTCCTGCACGCCTTAGAAGATCGATAATGGTAATGGCTTCCAGCTCTTCACAACCCTGTGCCAAAGGGACTAAAACACGGGGAATTGATGTTTCTGCCATAAAACTTTCCCGTTTATCTTTTGATAATTGCCAGCCCTTTTAAGACATTCAAGGCTTCATAAAGGCTATAGTCTGTTGAAGAAAGCGGCGCAGTATCTTTCTCTTTGGAAGCATCTTTTTCCAGTTCCTTGTCTCCCTCTGTTATCGGAGCTTCCTCCAGTCCGTTTTCAAGATGTCCCATGAGGTCGGCCTCTTTCACCCGCATATCAATGGCGTTTTCAATCAGGGATATCTTCACCTTATCGATGATGATGTCTGGTACCACACCTGAGACCTGAATTGACCGGCCATTGGGTGTGTAATATCGGGCTGTAGTCAGTTTTAGTGCTGCATTATTAGTCATGGGCAAGACGGTTTGCACGGATCCCTTACCAAAGGTTTTTTCACCCATGATAATGCCACGCCCATGATCCTGCAGTGCACCGGCAACAATTTCTGATGCAGATGCAGAACCGGCATTAACCAGCACAATCAGTGGTACGTCTGGCAGCTTGGCATTGGGTTTGGCATTAAATCTTAATTTTGAATCTTTGATTCGACCTTCCGTGTAAACGATCAATCCTTTGTTAAGGAACATATCTGAAACACCGACAGCAGCAGTTAAAATCCCACCCGGGTTATTCCTGAGGTCAAGAATCACGCCTTTAAGCTGATTATTATTATCCTGTTTCAGTTGATCAATTGCCTTACGTAGACCTTCAACGGTATGTGACTGAAAACTTGAAATACGTAGATAGCCAAAACCGGGTTCAAGTGTCTCGAAACGAACACTCTTAACCTTGATTACATCCCTGATAATTGTGAATACCAGGGGTTTGTCTTCATTCTCACGAATGATTGTCAGTTTAATTGCATCACCGGGCTTGCCACGCATGTAATCGACGGCTTCGTTTAA
>JAIVVP010000101.1:0-6094 GCA_049189775.1 Gemmatimonadota bacterium
AGAGAATAATGCTGAAGATGACACGCGCCATAATTTTAAATCTGGAGAAAAAAGCAAAGATTAATCCTCCTGGTTAGCTTTCCTGGTTAAACCGCAGGGTCTTCCTGTATTCAGCATAAATTTTTATACATCTGTCACCCAACTCTGAATTTTCATCAATCGTATCAACATAAAACCGAATCAATCCACGCATGCTTCCCTCCACCCTGCCGGGAGTTGTTGGTGGGTTTGAATTTTTTGCTATCTTTCCAAGATACCTTAAAAGAAACCACTCTGTAGATTGATGCCCGGGATTTTGTGCCTCAATGGCTTTAATATGCTCGATAACATAAATCCGAAAGTTACCGAAGTAGATTTTTCTCATTTCAGATTAAAGGCTAAACCGTTTTGAATGAAACTCAGTAAAGGGCCCATCTGCTACCTGGTGGAAAGAAACCTAATCCTCATAACAAATACAATTTCTACCACTCTCTTTGGCCTTATAAAGTGCTGTATCTGCGGACTTGAAAAGATCATCATAGAATGAGCCTGGCTTACCTCCAGAGACACCGATTGAGACCGTCACGGAAGGCAGAGTTTCAAGGTTGGTGCCTTTGATTACTGTTTTTTCAACCTCATCCTTGATCCTGTTTGATACTATATCGCAGGCACTCATATTCGTATCAGGCAGTAAAATGACAAATTCCTCACCACCATACCTGCCCAATAGATCGCTTGGACGAATACTGATTCTTATGGCCTCAGCGACTGCTTTTAAACATGCATCTCCCGCCAGGTGTCCATTATCATCGTTATATTTTTTGAAATAATCAATATCAACCATCATCAAACAGATTGGCACTTCCCCGGCGATACATGTTTCGAATGCCTGCGGTAGATATTGATCAATCCAGCGACGATTATGCAATCGTGTTAATGAATCAATATTGGCCCTGCTTTCATAGTGTTGCTGGATCCTGCGACTGTTTGACATGGTGCGATTGCTGGTGCGCATGCGACTTGCTGTTAAATAAAGAAAGTTCCTGGCAAAACCTTCGCAATGGTCGATCATGTCCCACACAGTTTCTTCAGTCATTTTCAAAATTCTGGAATCATCGGCAGCAACCACATAGGCGGAAGGGGCACCTTCATCAAACAGTGACATCTCTCCTGCACATTCACCAACATTGATTGTTGCAATCAAGTCAGAATCCGGTGAATCCAGATGCACGGACAATAAACCACTCAGGACAATGTACAGATTATTATTACTGGAACGTGGTGAGAGTAATATCTCGCCTTTTGGCAGCAGATGATGCTCCGAGTGATACAGGTATTCTTTGGCTATAGATTTATCAATACCCTGAAGCAGACCCAGTTCGAACAGCCCCTGAGAATCAATAGTGCTGTCATCTTCTAGCATAATTAAATCACTCTGTTATATATTTTATCGAGTATCAGCAGGGCTGATTCTATCAGATTCTATCGCCCTTACCCAGCTTCGGGATTTCCCATTGATTAACAATTTTACAGAATAGTTCAGCCGTTTTTTCGGTATCGTAACGTGCCGAATGCGCCTGTTCATGATCCCAGGGAATACCTGCTGCAATGACGGCCCGAGACAACACGGTCTGACCATAGGCCAGCCCACCCAGGGTTGCCGTATCAAAAGTGCTAAAGGGATGAAATGGACTTCTTTTTATACCGGATCTTTCGACTGCTGCATTAATAAAGCCGAGATCGAAAGAAGGATTATGGCCTACAAGTATGGCCCGTTTACAGCCATAGGCCTTCATCCTTTGACGCACCATTTTAAATATATCCTTAAGCGCTTCTTTTTCAGAAACAGCAATCTGTTTTCGAAAAGGATGTTCAGGATTGATTCCGGTGAATTCCAGTGCTGCCGGATCCAGATTAGCACCTGCAAAGGGTTCAACATGTCTTGATAAACATTCATCCATTGTCCAGATGCCATCTTCACCAATTGAAAATGTTGCTGCTGCAACTTCCAGCAGGGCATCGGTCGCTGAATTGAATCCGCCAGTCTCTACATCAACAGCAACCGGGTAATAACCTCGAAACCGACCCGAGGCATTTTCTTTTTGTTTTTCGTTAACTTGTTTCGGGGTAATTATTATCTCAGCTTCCACTGACAATGCTCTCCTGCACGAAATGGAACAATTTCTGATTCGCCGAAAGGCAGGGAATCAGGGATCTGCCACTTATTTTTTTCCAGAGTAATGCTACCTTCATTTCCTGGTAGACCATAAAAATCCGCACCATAGTGGCTTGCAAAACCTTCAAATTTGTCCAGACAATCTTTCTCTGCAAAGACTTCCACATAGAGTTCAATGGCGTTATGTGCAGAATATATTCCGGCGCAACCACAGGATGATTCTTTTGCTGCTCTTGCATGTGGCGCACTGTCTGTCCCCAGAAAGAATTTTGGACTACCACTGGTTGCGGCATCAACAACGGCACGTCGATGTGCTTCTGCCTTTAACACAGGCAAACAATAATGGTGTGGACGAAAGCCACCGGCAAACAATGCATTACGATTTAATAAAAGATGTTGTGGAGTGATCGTCGCTGCTAGTTTATCAGAACCTTGTTTGACAAAATCAACAGCATCTTTGGTAGTGACATGTTCAAAGACTATTCGCAATTCTGGAATATTATCCATCAACGGTGACAATATCTTTTCAATAAAGACTGCTTCCCGATCAAAAATATCCACATCTGCATCGGTCACTTCACCATGCACCAGTAGAGGAAGGTTTTGTTCTGCCATTGCTTCCAGTAGCGGATACACATTTTCGATGGCAGTGACACCACTATCTGAATTTGTGGTTGCACCCGCAGGATAATATTTTACGGCATGAACAAAAGCACTTTCTTTTGCCTTGATGATTTCATCGCGTGTCATTTTCTCAGTTAAATAGAGTGTCATCAGTGGTTCAAACCCGCCCCCTGCCTGAATATCTTCAGGCAAGTTTTCAATAATACTCTGCCTATAGGCCAATGCCTGTTCGACCGAGACTACCGGAGACTTGAGGTTGGGCATGATGATCGCGCGAGTAAACTGTCTGGCAGAATCAGCCAGAACATCACGCAACACATCACCCTCTCGCAGATGCAAATGCATGTCATCGGGTTTCGTTAGTGTCAATGTTTCCATACGTTTTAAGGTATCATATGCGCTATCTTTTGTCTGTTGTGTACAGGAACTATAAATGGAATATAGACGACTTGGTCGTACGGATATTGAAGTAAGCTTGCTCTGTCTCGGCACCATGACCTGGGGTGAACAAAACACCGAAGCCGAAGCCTTTGAGCAACTGGATTACGCTATTGATGCGGGGATCAACTTTATTGATACCGCAGAACTTTATCCCGTCGCACCCATGGAAGAAACGCAGGGCAAAACAGAAACCTGTTTGGGTAACTGGTTAAGTAAACGCAAAGACCGCGACAAATTAATCATTGCGTCTAAAGTTTGTGCCTCTGCAGACTGGATACCTTATCTCAGAAATGGTGAAGCCAAACTGGATCGGAAAAACATTGAAGCTGCCCTGAATGCCAGTTTGAAAAGATTACAAACAGATTATCTTGATCTTTACCAGTTACACTGGCCAGAGCGAGATACCAATTATTTTGGCAAACTGGACTACTATCATGCACCCGATAAAGATGGTGTGCCGATTGAAGAGACCCTCGGTGTGCTGAATGATCTGGTGCAAGCTGGCAAGATACGACAGATTGGTATCTCCAATGAAACAGCCTGGGGCACCTGTGAATATTTGCGAGTATCAACCCAGGAGAATTTTCCAAGAATTGTTTCGATACAAAACCCTTATAATCTATTAAACCGTAGTTTCGAAATTGGCTTGTCAGAATTTACCCACCGTGAGGATGTTGGACTACTGGCCTATTCACCTTTGGCCTTTGGTGTGTTGAGTGGAAAATATCTCAACGGCGCCAAACCTGAAGGTGCGAGAATAACCCTGTTTGAACGGTTCTCCCGCTATAACAATGAAAATGGAAACGCCTGTACAGAGGCCTATGTCAATCTTGCAAAGGCCAGCGGACTGGATCCTGCGCAAATGGCACTGGCCTTCGTCAATTCTCGCCCATTCCTGACCAGTAATATCATCGGTGCTACGGATATGACCCAGTTAAGATCAAATATCGAGAGTCTGAAACTCAGTCTTCCGAAAGATGTTTTACGCGAAATTGAAAATATTCATAACCGGCAACCAAATCCGTGCCCATAAACCAGAAAAATATGTAACGCGGCACTGACTTCCTACATCAACTCTGAATCCTGCATTTCCAAGTAGTTTGGGTATAGAATACGGGTTCGAAAAATGTTCGCTCTAGAGAGCCAATAGGAAATTACACATGAACTTGTCCTCGCTGACTGCAATTTCACCACTCGATGGCCGTTATGGCGAAAAAACTGCTGAACTGAAACCCATATTCAGTGAGTTCGGCCTGATGCGTTTTCGTGTTCTGGTTGAGATCCGCTGGTTACAGGCCCTCGCAGTTCAGAATGATATAGGGGAAGTGCCGACGCTTTCAGATGAAGCTAATGCCCTGCTGAATAACATCAGCGATAACTTCTCGGAAACAGATGCCTTACGCATTAAAGACATCGAAAGTACTACCAACCATGATGTCAAAGCTGTTGAATATTTTATAAAAGAAAAAATTGCAGGAAATGAAGAACTGGAAAAAGTATCTGAGTTCATTCATTTTGCCTGTACCTCAGAAGACATTAATAATCTGAGTCATGCGCTGATGCTCAAGGAAAGCCATGATTCCGTCATGCGACCAGTATTGATGGACATCATTAATGCCATCACGGTATTGACTGTGAAATATGCGGATCAAGCCATGTTGGCAAGGACCCATGGGCAAACGGCATCACCCACGACCCTGGGAAAAGAAATGGGCGTATTTGCGCACCGCCTGAATCGCCAGTTAACTCAACTCGATGAAATTGATTTCATCGGCAAGGCCAATGGTGCCGTAGGTAATTTCAATGCCCATTTATCTGCCTATCCGGATGTCGACTGGCCCACTTTTTCAAAAAGCTTTGTCGAAGGCCTGGGACTGCAGTGGAACCCTCACACCACACAAATTGAGTCACACGATTATATGGCTGAATATTTCCAGGCAATGAGCAGATTCAATACTATTCTGGTCGATTTTTGTCGAGACATCTGGGGCTATATCTCACTGGGCTATTTCAAACAGAAAACTATCGCTGGAGAAATCGGATCGTCAACCATGCCACATAAGGTCAACCCCATTGATTTTGAAAATGCAGAGGGAAACCTGGGGCTTTCGAATTGCCTGTTGAATCACCTGGCTGAAAAGCTACCTGTTTCGCGTTGGCAAAGAGATTTAACTGACTCAACGAGCATTCGTAATAATGGCACCGGCATTGCCTATGCATTACTTGCCTACAAATCCTGCTTGAAGGGCATCTCCAAACTTGAAACAAATCCTGATGTCATGGCAAATGACCTGGACAATGCCTGGGAAGTACTGGCCGAACCGGTGCAAACAGTCATGCGTCGTTACGGTATTGAAAAACCTTATGAGAAATTGAAGGAACTCACTCGAGGCCAGTCTATTAATGCAGAAATACTGCACAATTTTATTAGTTCGCTGGATATTCCTGAAGCGGAGAAAGACAGACTGTTAAAGCTAACACCGGCTACTTATATCGGCAACGCCTCAGAGCAGGCAAAATCTTTTTCATCCAGGTAATCAGACAATTATGAAGAGATATTTAAAGGGCAGCACATATGCATGATATTGAAGACTATCGATTGGGTGAAACAGACAGGGTTTTACAGCTAGAGAAACGCAATGAAAATATCCTGGTCACCAATCATATGGCCAAACAATGTCATAGAAGCCTGAATATTATTAGCCGGGAACTGGATCCACTTGTATTTGACACCGAAGAGTTTGCCGATGCAGTAAAATATCTTGCACTTCGTCATCGGCGCGCGCAAATCCAGATTATCGTCTTCGAACCAGACACGATTGTAAAGCGTGGACATCGCTTGCTAGATTTATTGAGCAGATTAAGCTCCTTTAT
>JAIVVP010000102.1:0-6074 GCA_049189775.1 Gemmatimonadota bacterium
ACGTGGGGCATTGAACATCATCTCCTTGTCATCCATTTCATCATAAATCGTGATGTCTGCATCTGCACCTGGCCCAAGGTGACCCTTGTTTTTCAGACCTAATGCTTTAGCAGGCCCGGCACGTGTGATGATTGCAATCTCATTCAATGTGTATTCGCGATCCAGATCAGGTAATGCTGTTTTGGCAATTGCCTTTTGATTGACGCGCGAAATTTCTTCCTTCCTGAAGCCCCTGTCCATAAGCAACTTGATGAGTTTGGGATAATGCATAAATGATCCACCATTCGGATGATCTGTTGACAAAATGACTCGCCATGGATCTTTTGACATGAGGAACAATTCAAGACCGATTGCCCATTGCAATGAATGCATGTAGATATGTTCCTGGTAATTGAATGGAAGAATGCCGCAACCACTTTCACATTCGGTATCTGCATTTATCCATTTGTTATCAGTTAATCCACGCAAGACATAGGCCAGTGGTGCATCCGCTGTCATGATGGTTGCCTTACCAAACATGACCTGGCCTACATCACAGGTGATGTTAGGATGTGTGTTTACATATTCAATAATTTCAGCGGCTTTTGAATCAGGATTTTTGCCTAGCTCTCCACCATAACTATGAAACTGGATATGGGCCAGATGCGCACGTTTATCACCGGCAGTGCGCATGGTCTCAAGTGTTGTTTTATAGTTACCACTGTGTCCCAGATTATTACAATGTATATGCGGTGGGTGAGGGAATCCCATATCATTCACTGTGGTGATAAATGCTTCAATAATTTGTCTGGGTGAAAGACCATCAAACTTTTCATCAATATCGGAGACATTTGAATTTTTCTTGCCTTTCCAGGGTTCATCACCACCCGGATTGACCAGTTTAACCGTGTAGGCCTTGGTTGAATTTACCCACCAGGCAACGGCTTCCCTGAACTCTTCTTTTCTTCCTTCTCTTAATAAATTTTGCAGAAAAATATTATTAGCAAGCAGGACGTAAAAACCCTTATCTATGACAGGGGTATCATGAAACTCTTCTAGCGTGTGTCTCGCGCCAATCGGAGTAACAGCAGCTTCCATGGCAGTGGTATAACCCAGGGTAGCGTAGCGATAACCGGTAGCAAATGTTGAAGGCACGGTGCCACCAGAACCAGAACGAGTGAACGGTGTACCTGGATGTGGATCGTGTCGATGATCTTCCGGTTGAAATTTACGTGCTGCGTTTACCTTGGGACCGGCAATGTGGCAGTGGATATCGACACCACCGGGCATGATGACCATACCTTGTGCATCGATACGTGTTGCATCGTCAGGAACGGAATTAACAATCCGTCCATCCTCGATACAGATGTCCTGAACCTTACCATCAATGTTGTTAATGGGGTCATAAAGTTTGCCATTAACAATGCGCAGTGTTGCTGCCATTTCTCTCCCTTATTTTATGCTTATTCTTCTTTTATTGTTTTTCAGAATGATGTTATTTCTTTCACTTTATCTCTTCATGCGACTCGGGCTTCGCCATCGGCTACCTTAATGCCTTGCTTCGTCCAGACAAGTTCCTGAACACGTTTTTTTATTGCCGTTAAAATTTCATAATCATCAGGATAGGGGGAGTCAAACGCGGGCCGCATGGTGATGGGTACATTATCCATACGGTAAACGGTTCCCGCAGTATTGATGCCATAAGTCGAAGTGGCAAACGCAACATGCGCAAGTTTACTTGTCAGCGTCTGCTTTGTGTCCAGTGATATCACCGGAATTTTCTTCATATGTTCGATGGCTGCCTTAGGGAAATTAGAAGCCGGATCACTGGCAATAAACATGGCAGCATCGGCATCGCCCCTTGAAAGTGTATCGACCGTGGTAAATTCGCCGGGATTGAATCTCGGATAACCGCGATTGAAATTGACCCCAAATGGGTAACCTGTTTGCCAGGAGACGACATTATCGGCTCCCGTAACGTTACCGTGTCCCCTGACCGGTGCGGTGACAAAATGGGTGAATTCATTTAAATCAGTTGTTAGCGCCATTAATGCACCGGCATTAAAATGCCGACCACGAGTCATGGTCAGGCCCATGCCAAAGAACATAACGCCATAACTACAATTTTTCATTTTATCGACCAGGTCTTCCAGCGTATCTAACGACACACCGGTCTCTTCTTCTATTGCAGGATCAATCTTCTTGCCTTTGACGAGTGCGCGCAAGGCCCAGAGGACTTCAAAATCTTTACCAGGCTTAAGTTGAATAAATATATCTGCTACTGGAGTAGTGGATGTTTTTCTGATATCGACCAGGACAACGGTTCTGTCTTTGCGTCCATTAGGTATAAACATGCCTTTTGGTGTTACCGAATAACGTGTGAAATGACGTGGATGGGCTTCAGCTGGATTTCCTCCCCAATAAATGACGAGGTCGGCGCGGTTTTTAACCTCACCCAGAGACATGGTACTTTCACCGACACCCTGAAATGCCAGACCAGTCGGCCCATGGCAGACGGATGTCGTCGTATCAATCGTGCCTTTAATAATGTCGCTGATGGCGACTGCCTGACGCTGTGCCTCGCAGGTGGTATCGCTGAGACCATAGATGATGGGGAATTTTGCCTTTACCAGGGTTTGCGCGGCTTCTTCAATGGCCTCTTCCTTGCTGACTTCTTTACCATCGATCATGGCGACAGGCCAATCACCAATGGTATGTTCTGCGAACCAGGCGCGGCCTAAAACACAGGCTTTTTTTGCCTTGGTAATGCGTTTTTCATCCACGTCAACGGTGAGTTCCATGTCATCGCAGACACAGCCACAAAATGTACAGGTTGCATTTTTAACCGTCTTTATATTCTCACTCATTGCTATCAAGCCTCATGCATCAGAATTTTTAGATATTTTACTTTATGTTACTTTTTCTACCAGTACTTCCATATGTTTGGATAAAGGCATGCCGGTACCTGCCGTATCGCCATCCATCAATTGGGATGAGGGAGGACCATAGGCAATAAATAGCATACCTGATGGCAAGTCTTCTGGTTTACGACCTTTGCAAGAAACGATCGTTTCTCCAATTTCATTACTTAAACGGACTGAATCACCTTCTTCAAGGCCAAGGCGTTGCATATCATCACTGTTAATTTCCAGTGTGCTCGTGACTGACAGGTATTCTTCCTTCAGTTTGCCCTTATTAAGTGATGTGCCCTGTTTTTTAGAACGGCCGGGCACTAATATCATGGTTTCTGCCATGTTAGTCCTCATGCTTGAAATTTTCAGGTGTTTGACAGGTTAGCAAACCAGACCGGCCTACATTGGCTTTGTATCTGATCTTCTAATTGTGGACTTTCCACGGTATGTAGACATTATAGTCTGGAATTTTTACTGAGAACAGTAAAATCAATCTATTACAGCGAAAACAAGCCATTGATAATAAAAAATAAAACTCTTCTCGACAGTACCTCAAATGGTGAACTTAAAGTATGATGGCAGATTGGGGTTAGATGAAATAATACACAACAATGAAATCAGTTGTAAGGCAATGAAAAATCAGGAATTATCAGGTGCAGTTTGCGAATCAATCAGTGTCATTGCACCTGCACGATTGCACCTTGGTTTTCTTGATATGCACGGTGGCCTGGGCAGACAGTTTGGTAGCCTTGGTCTGTGTTTGTCGGAGATATACACGCACCTGACAGCAAAAAAATCGGATGATATTGTAATTCACGGTCCATCGAGTCAACGCGGCACCGAGTATGTCTCGCGAATTTTCAATGCGCTTAATATCACCGGAGGTGTGGACATTACAATCCATGAGGAGATCCCTGAGCATGCAGGCCTGGGTTCTGGAACACAACTTTCTCTGGCGATTGGCACGGCAATTTCCAGGCTTTACGGCTCTCAAAAATCTGTCAGGGAAATTGCAGCCTTGATGAAGCGTGGTAGTCGTTCAGGGATTGGTATCGGCGGATTTTCCATGGGTGGTTTTCTGGTTGACGCGGGGAGAGGGGAATCTACAGAAGTTCCCCCTGTAGTAAGTCACTGTTATTTTCCTGAAGAATGGCGAGTGTTACTGGTATTCGACAAAAATGTAGAAGGAATCAATGGTGCACCCGAAAAGGAAATCTTTGATGAATTACCACCGATGACAGAAGAAGTCAGTGGGCGGATCTGTAGATTGGTACTTATGCAGGTGTTGCCCGCATTGGCAGAAAAAGACTGTAACAAATTTGGTTCGGCCATCACTGAAATACAAAACATGGTAGGTGAACACTTCTCAGATGCACAAAATGGACATTATAGTAGCCAGCAGGTAGCCGAGATTATGCACTGGCTGTCGGATCGTGGCGCGACAGGCATTGGTCAAAGTTCATGGGGGCCGACTGGCTTCGCCATATATCCAAATGAGCTTGAAGCTTATTCAGCGTTACAATCAGTGCGTAAAAACTGGCAGGAAGAAAAGCATCTGGACTTTTGTCTATGCACAGCACGTAATACAATGGCCGATGTGATTGTTGATGGTCAGTTACCTCAAGATACAAATCTACAAAATTATCAGTAATAAATAATATAAATAATAAGCTAAGGAAGAATAATGAAAGATCCCTATTTGCTGCATATGTTTAACCCAACCAAGAATGTCAGTCCTTTTGATGTGAACATGGCCTATGAGGCCGAATATGATGGTGTCATTCCTTATGATGATGTAACGCTGGAAGATATCCATGCGCTTACCCAGGATACGATTTTCTCCAGAGGGCCAACAGGCCTAAAAAGAACCAGCATTTTTATCGGTGGCCGTTCATTTGGTATGGCTATTGATATGTTGAATCGAGCCAAGGCTGCCATGGTGCCACCTTTCGAAGTTTCAGTATTTGCCGATCCAAGTGGCGCGATCACGACAGCGGCGGCCATGATTGCCAGTGTTGAGCATTGGGTAAAAAATAAAACGGGTGACTCCCTGGAAGGTAAAAGCATACACATTATCGGTGGTACCGGTCCGGTCGGTGTCTGTGCAGGAATCATTGCTGCTCATTGTGGTGCAGAGGTTTATTTGCTCAGTAGCCGGGGGCTTGAAGTAGCACAGGAATTTGCCGAAGAAAATAACGGCAAATTTAATGTCAAGATGAAGGGAGGAGATGGAAGCTCTGATGAATCACTCGGTAAGATGATTCAAGGTGCAGACGTTGTTATTGGTTCTGCCAAGGCCGGTTTGCAGGTGTTATCAAAGGCACAATTGGCAAAGGCTGGAAACCTGATTGTTGCAGCAGATGCAAATGCCGTCCCGCCATTGGGCATAGAAGGTGTCGAAGTGCATGACATGGGTAAGGAACTTGATTTCACGCCAAATAAAGCGGTTGGAATAGGCGCACTAGCAATGGGTAACATTAAGTACAAGGTGCATTATCGTATGTTCCAAATGATGAGAGAAACAGATAAGCCTCTTTATCTGGATCATGATGAGGCCTTCAAGGTTGCGCGGGAGTATGTCGCGAAATAATCAATATCTGATTATTTCACAATCTGGTCGTGCCCTAGCTGCATCTGCAAAACGTGCAGGGATCGATACACATGTTATCGATCTGTTCGCAGATGAAGATACTGCTGAATTTACGCTCTCAAACACTTCCGTCACTGGTTTCAGTGGCGGAAACAATTCTAAAAAATTAATCAACATTGTTACCGAATACGCAAATAACTTTGCTGATCTCAGTATGATTATTGGTAGTGGCTTTGAGGAGAACCTGGAACTATTAGAACTGCTAGGGCATCGCGTTACAGTGATTGGGAATCACGCCAGTGTCATCAGGCAGCTAAAAGACCCCAGTATCTTTTTCAAAAGCCTGGAACAACTGGCACTGCCATACCCCGAATACATTACTGATGTTACCCAGGAGAATGTAACCCGGGAGGATATAACCCAGGGTATCCGTGGTGATTTTCTGATTAAAACAATGGGTGGTGCCGGCGGCGGTCACATCAGGCATTACATAAATGATAGTTCGCTTACATCTAAGTGTTTTTTACAGTCATTTCTGAGGGGAAAAAATTATTCTGCGACATTTATTGCCGACGGACAATCATCCCATGTGT
>JAIVVP010000103.1:0-6045 GCA_049189775.1 Gemmatimonadota bacterium
GAATTTGGTCTGTTGATGGAACATTGTCCTGTCGAAGAGGCCATGCGAGTTGCAGAAAGCCTGAGGAAATCAGTAGAAGAATTCAGGTTTGCGTGGGAGAAGAAAAACTTCTCTCTGGGTGTGAGTATTGGGCTTGTGCCGATAGTCTCCGGTAAAAGTAATGTAAAAGGTGTTTTAGGGGCTGCAGATGCGGCTTGTTATGCAGCCAAGGATGCTGGCCGGAATAGAGTACATATTTATAATCCGGAAGACGTCGATTTGGCACAACGCCGGGGAGAGATGAAGTGGGTCACGAAGATTAAGGATGCCATTGATGAAGATAGAATGCGTTTGTATATACAACCAATCGTTCCGTTATTGAAAAAAGGCGAAGAAGAAAATAGCAAGCATTTTGAATGTTTGATAAGGATGATAGATGAAGATGGAAAGATTGTGCCTCCCGGTGCTTTCCTGCCTGCCGCTGAGCGCTATGACCTTTCTATCAGGATTGATCAGTGGGTATTTGATGCAGCCTATGCCTGGCTAGAGCAACGCCCTGGTAAAACCAAAGATTTGACTTCCTGTTCAGTAAATTTATCGGGCCATTCATTAAGTAATGATGAATTTTTAAGACATATTGTAGAAAAACTGGAAAAAGGAACGGTCCTTCCATCAAGTTTTTGTTTTGAAATAACAGAAACTGTCGCAGTAGCTAAATTATCTAATGCAATCAGATTTATGGAAGTACTTAGAAGTATAGGTTGTTATTTTGCACTTGATGATTTTGGCAGTGGTGTTTCCTCATTTGGATATTTGAAAAACCTGCCTGTTGATTTCCTGAAGATTGACGGGATGTTTATCAGGGACATTGTGGATGACCCGATTGATCTGGAAATGGTCAGGTCGATTAATGAAATTGGTCACGTGATGGGAAAAAAGACCATTGCCGAATTTGTTGAAAACAAGGAAATTCTGGCGTGTCTGAAAAAGCTGGGTGTTGATTACGCTCAAGGCTTTTATGTGGGGAAACCGAGACCGATCAAGGTGCCTGTATCAAAGGTAAGTAGACCCAAGGTGGCAAAGAAAAAAGCCAGGAAGAAAAAGCGGATTGTCAGAACCAGAAAGACTGATTAACCACCAGCTGAAGTTAAATTAACCTCTTCCCACTCTAAAACGGGATATCGTCGTCGAAATCATCATTGGAACTTGCGCCTGAAGCAACAGGTGCTGATTGTTGCGGTTGCGGTGACTGATCAAAACTCGCAGTTGTTCCGCCACTTTTACTGCCCAGCATTTGCATTTCATTGGCAACAATTTCTGTTGTATAGCGGTCTTTCCCTTCTTTATCCTGCCACTTGCGGGTCTGTATACGGCCTTCAATATAAACCTGGGAGCCCTTGCGTAAATATTCTCCAACGATTTCAGCCAGACGACCGAAGAACACAACACGATGCCATTCAGTACGTTCCTGCATCTCACCAGACTCTTTATCTTTCCACTGTTCATTAGTTGCGATACTGATATTTGCAACGGCTGCGCCACCGGCGGTGTATCTGATGTCAGGATCCTGTCCCAGTGATCCTAGAATAATCGCTTTGTTTACGCCTCTGGCCATCTTGATTTCCTCTTGAATTGTTCTCTTTAGTTGATCGCAGTCCCCAAAGGGGATAGTAATGTTCAGTCTTCGTCCTGGGTCTGGTTCGTCGGCAGCATGATTACCAGGAACCAGATCAGCGTCATGATACCACCAAAAATGAATACCGCAGACAGTCCGAAATGTTCATGGATAATGCCACCAATTAACCCACCCGTAAACGTTCCAATAAACTGGGATGAGGCATAGACACCCAGGGCTGTACCTTTGCTATTTTTTGACGACATTGTTGAAATCAACGAAGGCAAGGATGCCTCCAGGTAATTGAAAGCCGTGAAAAATACCAGCAGCATGATCGCCAATGCCACCAGCGTGTTGTGCCAGAAAAAGTAACCTGTTTGTGATACCACGAGTAGCAGTACAGCGCCTTTGAAAAAGGCTGCTGATGTCCGTGTGCGTTCTCCGATAATGATGGCAGGCGCCATGAAGATGATCGAAGTAAACAAAACGGGCAGGTATATCTGCCAATGATGGGCCGATGCCAATCCTGCGTAATCCTGTATGGCTGTGGGCACTACAATAAAGTTAGCCATCAAAACGGTATGCAGGATGAAGATGCCCAGATTCAATTTCAGAAGCCCTCGTTCCCTTAATACATTTCCCAGCATTGCCAGCGAGACTTCCGCATCACTATGGAAGGAGGAAAGCTGAGGTGTGGGCACCACAAGGTAAAGGACGACCATGGCCAGCACTGCCAGTAGCGCACTTAGGATAAATATCCCGGAAACGCCTATTATTGCATCCAGTAGCGGACCAGCAATGAATGCCAATGAAAAGGCAAAGCCGATACTGATACCAATCAAGGCCATGGCCTTGGTTCTTTGTTGTTCGCGGGTCAGATCTGCGGCCAGTGCCATCAGTGCGGCCGAGATTGCCCCCGCACCCTGTAATGCGCGTCCCATGATCATGACCCAGATAGTATCGGCCTGACTGGCAATCAGGCTGCCTGCTATAAAGATCAACAGGCCTGCAAAAATCACTGGTTTTCTGCCGACCTTGTCTGACAACATGCCAAAGGGGATCTGCAGAGATGCCTGGGTCAAACCGTAGACACCGAAGGCAAGTCCTACCAGGGTTGGTGTCGAATCAGTCAGCGTCCTGGCATAGAGGGTGAATACCGGCAATATCAGGAATAGCCCCAGCATCCTCAGGAACAGGACGGACGCCAGACTCAGGCTCCCTCTCAGTTCTGTTGCTGTCATTTTATCTTTAGGCTGCATGCCTGATGGTTATCCTCGGTTCCTAAAAAAGGGCACATATTGCCAGCAACGACGCCTTTGAACAATGTATACTTACGTGTTCACATTAATGAAGACAGAATATATTCATGGACACAATTCGATTACGTGGTGCACGTACTCATAACTTGAAGAATGTCGACCTTGATATCCCCAGGGACAAGCTGATTGTTATCACGGGTTTATCGGGTTCAGGCAAATCTTCTCTGGCATTTGATACGATTTATGCCGAAGGTCAGCGTCGTTATGTCGAATCGCTATCTGCATATGCCAGGCAGTTTCTGTCGATCATGGAAAAACCGGATGTCGATTTGATTGAAGGTTTATCACCTGCCATTTCTATTGAGCAAAAATCAACTTCACATAATCCACGTTCTACCGTGGGCACCATTACCGAGATTTATGATTACCTGAGATTATTATTTGCCAGGGTCGGTGAGCCGCGCTGTCCGCAGCATGATATTCCACTGGCAGCACAGACCATCAGTCAGATGGTGGATCATGTACTGGAGCAACCAGAGGGCAGGCGCCTTATGTTACTGGCACCCGTGGTGCAGGGACGTAAGGGCGAACATGTTCAGTTAATCGATCGATTGCGCAGTGAAGGTTTTGTGCGTGCACGGATCGATGGTGTGGTGACTGAACTGGATCAGGTACCGGAACTGGATTTATACAAGAAACACGACATCGAAGTTGTGGTTGATCGTTTCAAGGTACGTCCGGATCTGAAATTACGTCTGGCAGAATCATTTGAAACAGCAATCCGGCTTTCAGATGGCGTGGCCAGGGTTGTTCCTATGCCAGAATCAATTGGGGTTGATTCGAGCCAGGAAGATGCAGACAAAGATATAAATGACGCAGAGGAGCTGATTTTTTCATCTCGCTTTGCCTGTCATCAGTGTGGCTATAGTCTGAATGAACTGGAGCCTCGCATATTTTCATTTAACAATCCCGCCGGGGCCTGTCCCGCCTGTGATGGCCTCGGTGTAGAACAATTTTTTGATCCTGCCCGAGTCGTGCAACACGAAGAACTAACTTTACCTGGTGGCGCGATTCGTGGCTGGGACAGACGCAATGCATATTATTTTCAATTGATTAAATCTCTGGCCAGCCACTATAAATTCAGGATAGATACACCCTTTTGTGATCTTGCAGATGAAATTCAGAACGTTATTCTTTATGGCAGTGGTGATGAAGAAATTAATTTTAAATATTTAACTGACAGGAAAGGCGCAGTCAAGAGAAGACATGCCTTTGAAGGGGTGATCCCCAATATGCGTCGTCGTTATCATGAGACAGATTCATCCATGGTGCGCGAACAACTGGTTAAATATATGAATAGTCGATCATGTCCAGAATGTCATGGCACCCGATTAAACACTGCTGCACGGCATGTCTTCGTTAATGAGTACACCCTGCCTGATATCACTGCAATGCCAGTTGATACCGCAAGAAAATGTTTTGCTGAATTAAAGATGGAGGGTCAACGCGCTGAGATTGCCTCCAAGATACTGAAAGAAGTAGTTGATCGGTTACAGTTCCTGGTTAATGTCGGTCTGGATTATCTGACCCTGAATCGTAGTGCTGAAACCTTGTCAGGCGGGGAGGCACAGCGCATTCGATTAGCCAGCCAGATTGGCGCGGGTCTGGTGGGTGTTATGTACGTATTGGACGAACCTTCTATTGGTTTACATCAGCGTGATAACCGACGCTTGCTGACAACCTTGAAACACCTGAGAGACATGGGTAATACCGTGATCGTGGTTGAACATGATGAAGAGGCGATTCTTGAAGCAGATCATGTTATTGATATAGGTGTCGGTGCCGGGGTGCATGGCGGTAAGATCATCGCCCAAGGTTTGCCTGAGGATATCATCAATAACAAGGAGTCTGTCACCGGACAGTTTTTATCAGGCACAAGACAAATTAATGTGCCTGCAGAGACAACACCGTTTGATAATGCCAGGATATTCAAACTGGAAGGTGCGAGCGGTAACAACCTGAAACATGTAAACATCGAATTACCCATCGGTCTGATGACCTGTATCACCGGTGTTTCAGGATCCGGAAAATCGACACTGATCAACGAGACCTTGTATAAAATTGCCGCACGTGAAATTAACGGATCCAGTCTGGAGCCAGCAGCATACAAATCTGTCACAGGTCTTGACTGGTTTGATAAGGTTGTTGATATTGATCAAAGTCCGATAGGAAGAACACCACGTTCAAATCCGGCAACCTATACGGGAATTTTTACACCTGTCCGGGAATTATTTTCTGCCACCCATGAAGCACGATCTCGCGGTTATAAACCGGGGCGTTTCAGTTTTAATGTCAAAGGCGGGCGTTGTGAAGCCTGTCAGGGTGATGGTGTCATTAAAGTGGCAATGCATTTTCTGCCAGACATTTATGTGGCCTGTGATATATGCAAAGGGCAACGCTATAACAGGGAAACACTGGATGTCCGTTATAAAGGCAAGAATATTCATGAAATACTGGATATGACGATTGAAGAGGCCAGGGTATTTTTTGATCCGGTACCTGTGATTGCACGTAAGTTGCAGACACTTGTTGATGTCGGGCTTGCCTATATTAAATTAGGTCAGAACGCGACGACATTGTCAGGCGGTGAGGCACAGCGAGTTAAACTTTCTCGCGAATTATCAAAAAGAGATACAGGCCGGACCTTGTATATCCTCGATGAACCGACCACTGGCTTACACTTTCATGATATTGAGCAGTTATTGCATGTATTACATAGACTGCGTGATCATGGTAATACCATGGTGGTGATTGAACACAATCTGGATGTGATAAAGACGGCTGACTGGATCATAGATCTGGGCCCTGAAGGTGGTGACGGTGGCGGAGAGATCGTTGCCGTAGGGACGCCGATAGAAGTCGCGGCCAACAAAAGATCACATACCGGACATTATTTAAAACCATTACTTGAACGACAGAAGAAGGCAGATGCTGAATCGACAGCATCAAAAGACAAAAAAAGGACTAAAGGCAAGATGAGCAGGGAGAAATTGGTCCAAAAGAAAGTAGAAATGACTTCATGAGATTAAGAATAATTACTGGTTTTTTTATTCTATTATCAATACTGGCCGTTATGGCTACGGCATTCGCAGGGCATTCACCTGGCTCAGGCAAAGTTCAATCTGCTGTTCC
>JAIVVP010000104.1:0-6034 GCA_049189775.1 Gemmatimonadota bacterium
ATTCGATTAACCTTGTTCTTAAGTCCTTTGATCATAATGTTGTTATTCCATTCACCTAACTAGTCGATAAACGGCCATTGGTATGACCGCTTATTTTTCTTATATAATTACCCAAAATGGCGTGTTTATTGGAATTTATTGTGAATAAGCGGCTCATTGAAATCTCTTTATTATCAATTGATGCTTTATTGTGCCGCTGAACTGTTCATATATCTATACAAATTTAATTGACATCATTTTGTGTTAATTGCTGTCTATCCCTTTTCTTTCAAATCCATGGCTAATTTGTATATATCATTCCTGTTGCCTTGCATTATTTCACTGGTCAGTTTAGCTGCCTCTTTTACGGAATGATCTGCCAATAATATTTTCAGAATTCTACTGGCCTGCTGCGTATCAAACTGGCTCGTTTTATCACCCTGGATGACCACAACAAACTCACCTTTTGTCAAATCTTTATCGCTATGCAACCAGTCCAGAAGCCCAGGCAGTGTTCCCCGCTGAATATTTTCATGCCGTTTGGTGATCTCTTTTGCGATCACCGCCTGTCGTTCGCCGCCGTAACAAATTATCGCATCTTCTATGCTTGCTAATATTCGATGAGGTGCTTCATAAAATACCAGTGTTCTGGTCTCATTCTTTAGCTCTTGCAGCCGTTGCTGACGGGCCGTTTTCCTGGCAGGTAGATAGCCTTCAAAGATAAATTTTTCCGAAGAAAAACCGGCAACAGACAGTGCGCTGATCAGTGCAGATGGCCCCGGGATCGGAATTACCTTTATCTTCTCGGCGTGTGCTGCAAGCAACAGATGATATCCAGGGTCACAAATCAAGGGCGTTCCAGCATCGGAGATCAGGGCAATTGATGCCCCTGCCTGTAGTTGCTCAATCAGCACAGGTGTTTGTGAACGTTCATTATGATCATGATAGGCACGAATTTTTGTTTCGATGCCAAATTGATTTAACATGGGCTTGCTGTGGCGAGTATCCTCAGCCACAATGAGATCGACATTTTCCAGCACCATTTTCGCCCGAGGGCTGAGATCCTCAAGGTTTCCAATAGGTGTTGCGACAATGTACAAGGCACCTTTTATAATTGACACACAGAACTCCGCTTCGCTAATGTGACACTGGTGCCACGGTAAAAATGGATTAAGGACTACTTTAATAAAATAATGCGACACAATACACCAATCATTCCGGTTCTTCTGTTTTCCTTATTAAGCCTGGCCATATTGAGTCTGACTGGCTGTGATACACAACCAAGTAAACCTGGCACAGATGTTTCGGTTCCGGAGGCCGATGCTCACGCAAAAGAACTTTATCAGGCAGGAGATTTTTATGCTGCTGCTGAAGAGTATCTGGCACTGGCAAAATCAGATCCCAGGAACGAAATCAGGTATCAGCTCGGTGCTGTAGATGCATTGATTAAAAATGAAGAAATTGATCGGGCCCAACAGCTTATTGATTTTCTACCACCCGAAAAACGAAGTGATGTTCAGGGTGTCCTTGTAATAATTTATAAAGCACGAATCCTTCTAACCAGGGACGATCCCAAGGCTGCTTATGCTTTACTGAACATTGATCTTCCTTCTGAAACACCAAGGACTGTACTCGCCAAATTTCATCATACACGTGCAACGATACTACAGTTGGAAAAAGAATATTTTGCTGCAGCCAGTGAACGTATTCTTTTAAATTCTTATCTTGATGATACTCAGGAGATTTCTGAAAATTATCAAAGCCTTTGGCAAAGTCTGTCCCGATTATCACCGGGTGAACTTGATACATACCGGGCTAATGATGCCGGAATACTCAGTAGCTGGCTGGAGCTCGCCATCATCAACAAGACCATGCTGCAAAATACGGTGAACCTCGAGGCCTCAATAGCCACATGGCAACAAAGATATCCTGATCATCCTGCCCTGCTCGACATCATTCCAATGATTATCGAAAGTTCCATACTATTAGCAGAACAACCTTCGCAAGTCGCTCTGCTTCTGCCTTTCACGGGAAAATACAACGATGCTTCTATTGCCATTCGTGAAGGTTTCATGGCGGCATGGTATGACTCAAGAGATGAAAAACCGATTATAAAAATTTATAACACTGATACCGATAATATCGTTGCCAGGTATGCGCAAGCCATTAACGAAGGTGCTGATCTCGTCGTCGGCCCATTACAAAAATCAGCCATCTCGAAACTGATAGAACAGAGCGACATTACTGTTACGACACTGGTACTCAATCAATATGACGGTGAATATGATATTGCAAATGTATCAAGTCCATCTCCACTTCCCGCAGTCATACAGTTTGGTCTGTCTCCGGAAGATGAAGCCAGACAAGTGGCGGAACGTGCATGGTTTGATGGACGTGCTCGTGCAATCAGCATCACCACAGGAGACGAAAGAAGCAGACGTATTAATGATGCGTTTGCATCTCATTGGCAGGAGCTTGGTGGCACCCTGCTTGAACATGTCAGTATCGGACAAGATGTTAGAGAACTGAGCGGCCCTATTAAAGGCGCCCTTAATATTGACCAGAGTGAACAGCGCAGTAAAACCCTGCGTAGTAGATTACAAAGAAGTCTGAAAACCGAGACAAGACGCAGACAGGATGTAGATATGATCTTCATGGCAGTACCACCAACGATCGCCAGGCAACTGGTTCCACAGTTGCGTTACTACGGGACTGAAAATATCGCCCTGTATTCCATTTCCAATATTTATACGGGCAATATAAACACACGTGAAGATAGTGATATCAATGGTGTCTTGTTCGTTGATATGCCCTGGGTGATTGATCCGGAGAATGAATATTCCCCGTTAAACAGAATGATTGAGCGCTATCGTAAGCCTTCCCAATCAGCCTATAAAAGACTCTATGCCTTCGGTATCGATGCCTATCGTCTTATCCCTCAACTTGCAGAACTCAGTTTGCAACCAACCACGCAGTATGAAGGTAAGACCGGCTATATCAAGATTGATGAACAAGGTCGGGTGCAAAGAAGACTAATTTGGGCCCAGTTTCTTGATGGAAAACCAGAACTTGTGGACACGATGATAACCGGTTTTAATTAACGGGAACCCTTCACATGCCAGGTAATTCAGGGAAGAATTCTTATCAACGAGGACGTTGGGCTGAACAAGCAGCACTGGAATATCTCTTAACTAAAAGACTCAAACTTCTGGATAAAAATTTCAGATCAGCATTTGGTGAAATCGATCTGATCATGCAGGATAAAAATATTGTTCTGTTTATTGAGGTTCGCTACAGGTCAAGTAATCACTTTCATACCGCCCTGGAATCCATTAACAGGAAAAAATGTGAGCGCATAATAGCCACCAGCCACCAATACCTCTCTGAAAATCGTAGTGCCTCAAAACTGGACTGCAGATTTGATGTTGTTGCCTTATCTGGCCCGCAAGAAACCCCGACGATTGAGTGGATTAAAAACGCATTTCAGGCATAATCCTGAGCATTGATAAACCATTACTTTGGTAAATAACATTATGGATCCTGTACAGAGAGTAAAAGAAAATTTTAGCGAAAGTATTCAGGTTAAAACAGAGGCTGCTGAAATACTGGCGCCTGTCATTGTTGCAGCCGCAGAGGCGATGACCAATTGTATACTGGCTGAGCACAAAATTCTGTCCTGTGGGAATGGTGGTTCTGCTGCTGATGCCCAGCACTTTTCCGCAGAAATGTTAAATCGTTTTGAAATGGAACGTCCCGGATTACCCGCGCTTGCATTAACAACTGATTCATCAACCATTACCTCTATCGCAAATGATTACCAGTTTGCCGAAATATTCTCCAAACAAATAAGAGCACTTGGGCAAAAAGGAGATATTTTACTGGCATTCAGCACCAGTGGAGAATCCCATAATATTATTCATGCTATTGATGCTGCCCATGATCGCGATATGACTGTCATTGTACTGACCGGGCGTGAAGGCGGGCAGATAGCTGACATGATGAAAGACGATGACTTTGAACTTCGTGTCCCCAGCTGGTCTACTGCAAGAATACAGGAAGTGCATATTATGATTATTCACTCCTTGTGCGATTTAATTGATCGTCATCTTCTTGGCCAAGAGTAAAAAAACAACTTAGGACTTAAATAACAGAATGAATATTGTTAAACAATTATTTTTTATTTCATTAATCCCGTTATTACTTTCTGGATGTGCCGCCGTCATTGTCGGCGGTGTAGCTGCAGGGGCAACAGCCACTGTTGCACATGACAGGCGCACAACAGGAGTGTTCATTGAAGATGGGGCTATAGAACAGAAAGCCAACAAAGGATTCTCTGCAGATGCAGAAATCAAAGACAGTTCGCACATCAATGTAACCAGCTACAATACGGTTGTGTTAATCACTGGTGAAGCACCAAATGAAGATATTAGAAACCGTATCGTTAACATTGTCAGGGAAATTCCAAAGGTGACTCATGTTTATAATGAAGTCACTATCGCAGCACCCAGTTCCTGGACAAGTCGTAGCAGTGATAGCCTGATCACCACAAAAGTAAAAACCAATCTGGTGACACTTGATGATTTTGATGCAATGCGTGTGAAGGTCGTTACCGACAAAGGTGTTGTTTATTTAATGGGTCTTTTGACTCGACCCGAGGCCGATGCTGCCACAGGAGAGGCTCAGCGTACTGGTGGGGTGCAGAAAGTTGTAAAGCTATTTCAGTATATTGACTAGATAGTCGTTTAAATATTTTTTAATTACGTTTTTATTTAACAACCGTTAATACTGGTTTCTTTTCCCCGGGATCTTTTTTAGATAATTCTGTCTGCTCAACAGCTGCATTATCTTCCAGTGATGATTCATCTCCGGCGAACATCATGCCTCGACCATTTTCCTTGGCATAGATTGCCAATACGGCATTGACTGGAACATTAATCATAAATGCCTGGCCACTGAACCTGGCTGAGAAATAAATCCATTCATCTTCAATAGCGATTTCCTGAACTGCAGCTGGTGCAATGTTCAGGATTATCTTGCCATCCCGAATATGCTGCTGAGGAACTTCAACCCCTTCGACATTCGCATCGACAAGAAGAAAGGGGGTCATCTGGTTGTCGATGATCCATTCATTCAGTGCCCTGATGAGATAGGGCTTGTTTGGAGTCATGGATTCATTTGTGGCCATTAATATCAGACAGTCACCAGGCCGCGTATTTCCTTTTCTGGTTCAGAGAGACTGGACTGGAAGGCATCCCTTTCAAAAAGCCTTTCAGCATATTGTTCAAGTGGACGAGCCGATGCTGGCAGCTTGACGCCATATTCTGGCAAGCGCCATAACAAGGGCGCCATACAGCAATCAACCAGGGTATATTCATCGGACATAAAATAAGGCTTGTGCACAAACGCTGGCACGATTGCAGTAAGATTATCTTTCATGTTCTTTTGTGCATTACTGACCCTGGTACTGTCCGATGATTCAATATCATCAATCAAGGAATATAAATCTTTCAGAACACGGAAACGCAATTGCCGATTACCTGCCCTGGTAACCGGATCTACCGGTAACAAAGGTGGATGAGGAAATCTTTCATCAAGATATTCCATAATGATCTGTTCATCATATAAAACCAGATCTCTATCGATTAATGTCAATACAGAATTGTATGGATTGATTTCAATCAACGCTTCTGGCCTTTCTCCATCTTCGACATAATTAATTTCAACATTGATATCTTTTTCACCCAGGACCAGGCGCACACAATGACTTGCGGGGCTGATACTATCTGAATACAACACCATTACAGAACGCCTATTGGCTATACTTGCCATAACATCTCCTGATAAATTACTATTTGATTATAAATGATTGTACAAACGACTAATGAATGTCCTTCCAGTATTCCTTCTTCAGCATATAAACGATAACCAGAAGTACGAGCAGATATAAAATAACTATGACACCCGTTTTCTTGCGCTGTATCTGGGCAGGCTCACCGACGTAAACAAGAAAATTCACCAGATCATTGACCGTTTTTTTGTAGTCTTCACTGTCCAG
>JAIVVP010000105.1:0-5041 GCA_049189775.1 Gemmatimonadota bacterium
GAACGGACGAACCACGCCGCGATACAAGGCGCGATCAATTTGTGCCCGTGTTGCCCTGACCGCAGGGCCTTTGCTTGCATTCAAAATACGGTATTGGATACCACTCTTGTCTGCCGCGCGCGCCATCAGACCACCCAGCGCATCAATCTCCTTCACCAGATGGCCTTTGCCAATCCCACCGATGGCCGGGTTACAGGACATCTGCCCCAGGGTATCAATACTATGCGTCAACAATAAGGTACGTACGCCCATGCGTGCAGACGCCAGGGCAGCCTCTGTGCCCGCGTGTCCACCGCCAACGACGATGACATCATACCGTTGTTCTGAAAGGCTCATTCGATTCCAATATTCTAAAATGGTGCGAGATAATAGCGGAAATTTAGGGGAAAAACCCCTGAAATGCGTTGTTTAAGCTCACATATGCATGTTTTTCACATCAACATAATGATCTGCAGAATATTCAAGTGACTTTAATTCATCTTCATTGAGTGCCCGGATCTGCTTTACTGGACTGCCGACATATAGATAGCCACCCTCCAGTTTCTTGCCGGCCGGCACCAGGCCCCCGGCACCGATGATTAATTTATCCCCCAACACGGCACCATCCATGATTGTCGCTGACATCCCGATCAGGCAATAATCGCCAATGGTACAGGCATGTAAGGTTGCACGGTGTCCGGCTGTCACACCGTCCCCTATGGTCAGGGGAAAACCGCCCGGTGTGTATTCACCGTCATGGGTCACGTGACATACACAGGCATCCTGAATATTTGTCCGCTTGCCGATGGTGATTTTTTGTACATCTCCTCTGACCACTGTCATCGGCCAGATCGAGGAATCTTCACCTATGGTTACATCGCCAATCACCAATGCAGTTTCATCGACAAATGCGGTATCAGCGATATTCGGCGTTTTACCCTGTAAGCTTCTAATTGTCATCAAGGAAATCTCTCTGTTATTAATTATCGAACCCAAATCGGTGGATCAAAATAATTAGTCATTTCGACGAGCATAGCGAGGAGAAATCTATGCACGACATAAAGTTAAGGACAATCAAGATATCTCCCTGTGGTCGATATGACAAGAGGAGAAGATGGCCTTTATTGAACAAATCCCTCAGCAGCGAGTCACTGTTCATAATCAACAAAATATTCAAGATCACCCAGAGAAAGGTCCCATGAAAAAACTTGCTGTCGTCTGTTTCCTGATTGTCGTTACATCAACAGTCATTTTACAAAATACCACCCTTGCTGCAGGAGGCATTTTTAAAACACCTGTTCAGGCACCAGAGTTTACCCACAACGGTGATCAGGACTGGATCAATTCATCACCATTAAATATTGCAGATCTAAAAGGCAAGGTTGTACTGATCGATTTCTGGACCTTTGGTTGCTGGAATTGTTATCGATCATTCCCCTGGATGAACGCCATGGAGAATAGACTGGATATGGAGAATTTCCAGGTTATCGGTGTACATACCCCTGAATTTGATAACGAAAGAGTCAGAAAAAACATAGAGGCCAAGGTAGAGGAATTTGGATTACATCACCCCATTATGATTGATAACGATTCATCCTATTGGCGTGCTATGAATAATCGTTACTGGCCTGCATATTACATCCTCGATAAACAAGGCAAGGTACGTGCAGCTTTCTTTGGAGAAACTCATGAAGGCGACAGGCGTGCCAAACAAATTGAGGATACTATCAATGCATTACTTTCCGAATCAGCATAAAAAAAGCCGCTATTAAAAGCGGCTTCTTAGCTTGGCTGTAATGTAGTTTTTTCTATTGAGCAGCCAGGGCTCTCACAACTTTAATCACGATCCCTTTTGAACGACCTGTTGCATTGGCCTGTACCTGTTCGATATTGACAGGCTTGCCGACGATGATCGCGGCGACCATACCAAGAGGATAATGCGGATTGCATTTATAGATATAAACACCTTCTTCGGTTAGTGTCACAGCACCATTCTGCCCAAGTTTAAATACCCAGGGTTCTGCACCTTCAGGGATCAAACCTTCCATGGAAACAGAATCATGAATAATCATATTTTCCCACTGCACCGTATCCCCCGGATTGATAAAAAGGATGTTGGGACTAAAACTGGTTGCTCGACCAAAAACCGTGTGTGTTTTTGCTGCAGCTGACACAGCAGCAGTTGTCTCTACGGTTGCCTCTGCTGATGCTGAATCATCACTTGCGGTGACAACTTCTTCTGGCCAGTTTTTATAAATCTCTTCCTCGCTGACCACACCATTATCTTCGACCATCATCGAAGGGACATCAGGATCGTATGCTGCTACCCCTTCAGAAACTATCGGTTTTGGAGTATCTGAGGATCCGCTGTCGCTATCACCACCACAGGCAAGCAATCCTAAGCCAAATAAACCAATCATCAAAACCAATTGTATTTTTTTAAGCAACATCACTAAATTCTCCAAAAAGAGATTATTCAAAAATAAAAATCGTCTAGTCCTAAAACAAAAAAGCCGTGGCATTTAGATTTATCATCTAGACACCACGGCTGAATTATTAACAGCAGTTTATTACCAGCTAGTTACGCCATTATCTTCAACAACCATTGAAGGGACATCAGGGTCATATGCTTCCAATCCACCATTGGAAGAACTACTGGAAGAACTACTGGAAGCGCTACTGGAAACACTGCTGGAAATACCTTCGCTCGGCGCCATAGCTTTAGGCTCCTCTGCAGGTCCAGTGTCACTATCACCACACGCGGCCAAACCAAATCCAGACAAAGTAAGTATTAAAATTAATTGTAGTTTCTTAAGCATCATTACTATTTTCTCCATGATAAAAATGAGTTGAAGCGAATATATACGATTTGTACCATAGATGTCTGTGATTTATATCATAAATCACGTGATATTTTCCCTCGCTCATCCAGACCTCTTCCTATTCGACTCATGTACAATACAAGATATTTAAAAGCATCTGTATTTTAATCATCCGCTATGACTGTAATAGACATCAAAAAAACCAGTGATTTTTGTAATCTCCGATGGGATGAGTCAGTCATCCATGAATTGATCGAATACATCAAGATTCCGAATAAATCACCTATGTTTGACCCGGATTGGCAAACCCATGGCTATATGGATCAGGTCGTTGCTCAATTCACCACCTGGATAGAAAGCCAGGCCATCCCGGATTTAAACCTGGAAGTCATTCGTCTGCCAGAGAGAACACCCCTGATATTTATGGAGATTCCGGGCCAAGGCTCATCAGGAAAGGCTGAAAATACTGTCTTACTCTATGGTCACCTTGATAAACAACCGGAGATGACCGGCTGGCGGGATGGGCTTGGCCCATGGCAGCCGGTTTTAGATGGCGACAAGCTTTATGGTCGTGGTGGGGCTGATGACGGTTATGCCACTTTTTCATCATTGCTGGCAATTGCAGCACTGAAAGAACAAGGCATCCCTCATGGACGCTGCATTATTATTATCGAAGCCTGTGAAGAAAGCGGCAGTCCAGATCTGCCTTTTTATATGGAGGCATTATCTGATCGTATTGGCGAACCCGATTTGGTTATTTGTCTTGATTCAGGCTGTGGTAATTATGAACAGCTTTGGTGTACCACTTCACTTCGAGGACTCATTGGTGGTGAACTGACGATAGAGGTGTTGGATGAAGGTGTGCATTCTGGTGACTCCAGCGGCATCGTCCCTTGCAGTTTTAGAATATTGAGACAGCTGTTAGACCGAATAGAAGATGCATCGACCGGCCTGATTAAAGACAGCGCGTTTAATGTAGACATCCCGGCAAAGCGCATTGAACAAGCACGAAATGCTGCAACCATGACAGGTGAGGAAATATTCAAACGTTTCCCACTTAAGGGACAGACACAAGCAGTACAAAATGATCCTGCCGAATTGATTCTTAATCGCAGTTGGAGACCTGCCCTGACTGTGATTGGTGCAGATGGATTACCTGATATTCAATCAGCCGGCAATGTCATGCGACCGAAGACATCTGTGAAATTATCCATGCGTCTACCACCCAATTGCGATGCGGAAATGGCCAGTGCAAAACTCAAAGAGCTTCTTGAAGACAACCCACCCTATCAGGCAAACATTTCTTTTACACCAGACTGGGCAGCATCAGGCTGGATGGCTCCCGAGATAGATCCCTGGTTGGAAGCAGCCATTGATAAGGCCTCCATGTCTTTCTTCGATAAGCCCGCAGTTCATATGGGCGAAGGTTGGTCTATTCCTTTTATGGGCATGCTCGGAGAAAAATTTCCGGAGGCACAATTTTTAATCACCGGGGTGCTTGGTCCAGGCTCCAATGCCCACGGCCCTAATGAATTCCTGCATATTCCCATGGCCAAAAAACTCACCGCATGTATCGCCAGTGTGATTGCTGATCACTTTAATCAATAATTGTCTTCTGCCAGGAAGCTCAAAGACCGTACAGTTACTTAAGACCTTATCCCTATGTACATAGCCAATCACTTACTAATTTTCTGAGGTCTATCTCCGATTTTTTATTAAGTGACTCTGACTACAGCGCCAGACTTTTTATTGCCATCTTTCTTACCACAGCAATATTTTCAGGATGCGTACTGACAGTATTGATCCCCATGTCTATAAGTCTGGAAATAAATTGTGGATCGTCGACCAATGCGCCACATACGCCAAGAGGTTTTTCTGCCTTACCGGCAACTTCAACAAGGTGTTTTATAATGTTCCATATGGCCTGATCACTAACTAGCTCCTCATAGCAAAAATCATCCCTGGTTCTGTCAAAAGCGTATAAATATTGTACCAGGTCACTACTCCCTACCTTGGCGAAATCTATTGCATCAAACAATGCTTCAGCATTTTCACAGATAGACGGTACTTCAATCATTATTCCATGGTGTATACATGTATTTTTAATATCAGCAATAGCATCCATAAACATCGTCTTCAATTGTATAAATTGTTTCAGTGATGAGATCATCGGATAGATCACGTTAGTCGGTGACTCTTGTGAAACCCTGGCTAATGCCCGTGCCTGACTCTTAAAAAGC
>JAIVVP010000105.1:5051-5969 GCA_049189775.1 Gemmatimonadota bacterium
AACGAACTCCACGACACCCCAACGCCGGGTTGTCTTCATCTTTCAGATCAAGCCATGATGCAGATTTATCACTGCCCAGATCAAATAAGCGAAAAAAAATTGGCTTGCCTGCCATTTGATCTACGACAGATTGATAATTCTTGAGTTGTTCCTGTTCACTCAATTCAGTGCCCTTGACTAACATCTCAAACTCCGTTCGATAGACTCCTACTCCGTCAGCTTTAACCGTGATCACATTCTTTATATCATGACAAAGATCGATATCTGCCAGTACTTTAAACTCGGGTAAAGGGTCAACAACTTTATAAACCCGATTAGATCTATTTATCTTTTTTTGATACTCAAGTAACGTTGATTCATCAGGATTAATAATCAGATCACCACTTGCACCATCCACCAGAATATTGTCATTAGCTTGAATCAATCTGCAAGGATCCTTGATACAGATAACAGGTATATCGAGAGACCGGGCAATCATTGCTGCATGAGAATTAACGCCACATTTTCCTACAACAATTCCCTTTGTAATTTTTTTAATCCTGATAGCTACACTGGCTGTTAATTCATCTGCAACCAGTATATGCGGGTTATTCAATACACATTCACCAACTTTACAACCGTCATATTCCCTACAGGTCAAATAGGTTTGAGTGTGGCTCAATATACCCAGTAATAATTGTTTAAGCTCTGCAAAATCATCTGCCCTGTCTCTCAAATAATTATCCGTTAATCCATTAAAATATTCAGAGTAATCGTCAAAACTTTTTTCCAGATAATCAGTGGCAATAAATTGGTCGTGGTTATTGTGTTGTAATATATTGATCTGGATTTCCTCACAGATCATGCTATGCGCTCTGAAAATTTCGGCTGTTTGACTATCCAAAACACTCTCGGCTCTAGCTGCCAGAAAGCTAAGTT
>JAIVVP010000106.1:0-5964 GCA_049189775.1 Gemmatimonadota bacterium
CCGCAATCCTGACCAAAATATGGATCGATGTCTTTATCGGTGTCTGGGCATTCCTGCTTGCCTTGATCTGGTTATATAAAGTTGAAGGCCGAACCGAAAATACCACCATTAAACTGAGCGAGATCTGGTTCCGGTTTCCGAAATTTGTCATTGGCTATTTCATCGCATGGTTCACCTATATCGCCATAGCGATCTGGTTTCCAGATCAGATTGATGCCGCAAAAGAAGGTGCAGGCATTGTCCAGAGCCCCATGCGAAAAATGATGTTTATGCTGACCTTTGTCAGTATCGGTGTAATAACAGACTTCAGTAAACTAAAAGGCATGGGCCGTCTGGCAATACTCTATGCAATTGCCCTGTTCCTCATCATTGCACCCATCGCCTATATCGTGGCCTATCTATTCCATCGTGGAATGATGCCGCCAGTGGTCTAGATATCTGACCTCAATTATTTTTTATTTATGTGCAGGATTAATGATACATTAGCCAATGAATGTATAAGGGTGATAAAAATGGCAAACGATAACAATAGCGTTACTGCTGGAGGACTACCTTCAGAAAAATGGATAATAGATCTGGACCAAAAAATATTTTACAGGCACTTGCCAAGGACTAATGATTTTCCTTTATCTGATGCAAGACTGGTTCATGACATGATTGGAGATCACGATATAGAAATCCATAGTACCGACTTTGTGCTTGGCCCTTATCGAAAGGTTTAGTCTTGATAAAATAGAAGGGCCCGATTCTTTTTGTCCAACGTCCATGTTGGCGATAACAAACTCCATTTTTTTACTTTAAGAAAATGTATGCCCTTTTTGCATGTAAAGGAATATTTTATTTAGAGGCCTCTACCAGGCTTGCATGAGAGAATAGAAAATCACTTTCAGGCATAGGTGTATGGCAACTGGCACAATCCAGACCATTTTCTTTTGGTTTACCGTCTGTATTGTAAATTGCAAATCCCCAGTCCCCTGCCAGTTCATTATCTGCAATACTGCCTTTCCAGTCTGAACGCTTTTCCATCACCGCAACAGCAGCAAACTTACCTTTTTGGTAAATACCATCAGAACCTGTAACAGGTTCACCATAACTCACCTTGGCCTTATACACTTCCATGACGATCTTTGAACCATCAGCAAGCTTTCCCTTGTTAAGGCTATCCAACGCGATTTTATTGGCATAAAGCACAGCTACCTGTGGCTTGCCTACCCGATTTCGTGTGTCATACTTTTTAAACTCTGATTTATATCCTTCAGGAAATTTTACTTGCTCTGGATTTCCACCAGCGTACGCAAGAAAACTGATAGATAAACCCAGACATATAAATGCAATTTTTCTCATTTTCAACGCTCCTCTTAATATATGAATAAATAACTTCAGTGCCTAATATTATGTATACTAAATTTATGTGTACAAAGTAATAGTCTCGCAGTATAGTCAAGACAAAGTGATAGCGCAACTATTTAGTGTATGAAATAATATTGCACAGATTTAAGAGAGGTAAATCGTGGGTCCTGATTTAAATGAACAAGTCTGTTATGCCCTGTATTCAACATCACGGGCAGTCACGCAGGCATATAAACCGTTGCTGGAGCCCCTGAACCTGACCTATCCACAGTACGTGGTCATGATGGCCTTATGGGGCGAAGATGCAGTAAAAATCAGCGAAGTGGCAGAGGTCACTCGCATCAGTAATGCGACATTAACTCCCTTACTCAGGCGTCTTGAATCCAATGGTTATATAGAAAGGAGAGCAACTGAGGCTGATGAACGCCAGAAGTCGATAGTTCTTACAAGCGCAGGCAAGACATTGGCCAGGAAAGCCAAAAAGGCCAGCGAAACAGCCTTATGCGCAACAGGACTCGCTGAAAAGGATGTCACTAAGCTGATGAGTCTCATGCAACAAATCAAATCAAACCTGGATAATTTGTAAAGGGGCCTACCCTCTTTCATGCTCAAATCCAGGCTGTTAACTGTTCTATTCCCCGAACAACCCAGAGAATTTCCTCATCGCATGGCTATGCGAATATCATTACGAGCATTACATATAATGACGACGGGTGTACTTCTGGGCGGCCATATTTTTCATCAACCCGTCTCTGTTCTGGAACCCTGGTTATGGGTCGCAATATTATCAGGGCTGGCCATATTGCTTACGGATATTTACTCGAGTTTTGCCGTTTTGTTTGAGATTCGAGGTCTTGTGATACTGGTAAAAATTGTACTTTTATGTCTCATTCCATTTTTCTGGGAACAGCGTATTTTTATACTGGTACTGATTTTATTTATTGGTGCTATCAGCAGTCACATGCCCAAACGTTATCGGCACAAATTACTATTTTTCGAGTCTGTAATTACTCCAGATCAGAGGAGTGGATGATATAGAATGTGATCACATTAAAGCACTGGACCTTGCCCGTGATGGGAGCCGAGACGAGTCTCACAAATTAGTCCGGCAGTATTCCGACAAGTTATCCTGCCTTATTCATGCCTTGTTCAGATCAATAACACTTGAACGAATATGCAAATCTCTTTGTGGATAGGGTATTTCAATATCATGCTCACGAAACTTATCCCATATACCTAGTAAAATCTCACTCTTTACATTAATCACGCCTCTTTCCGGATCATTGATCCAGAAACGTAGTTTCAAATCCACCGAATTATCACCAAAACCAATTAAAAGGCATTCAGGCTCAGGGCTATCAAGCACACGTTGTACTTCTATTGCTGATTGGACACAGAGTTCCATTGCTTTTCGTACATCTGATTGATAATGAACGCCTATGACAATATCCGGCCTGATTAATTTATCTGTATGTGTCCAGTTAATGACTTCCTGACCAATCAAATTTTCGTTAGGGATCAGGTGCTCGGTACCGTCCATTCTTTTTACACTTGCGTATCTGGCATTTAAAGATTCTACAATTCCATACGTATCACCAACTGTGATTAGATCACCCGGTTTTATAGACTTATCCATTAATAACAACACACCACTAAAAAGATTGGCAATTGACTTCTGCAGACCAAGCCCAATACCTATACCCACCGCACCACTAAATACAGCAAAGGCAGTCAAATCAATGCCCACACTGGAAATCGCAACAACAACAGCAATTATGATCAATGTTATTTTGATCAGTTTACTGATCAGGACTTTTACCGAGGGCGTAATATCAGTTGATTTTCTAATCTGCTGCTCAATGAACTGTGACATAAGGGATGCCAGCCACAGGAGGATAATGAGTAGAAAAAATCCTTCGATCACAGTTAGTGCGGATATTCTCAATTCACCCACAGTGAGTCCAAGACCATCCAATACATCTGTCACAGGGCCAATCAGGTTTAATATATTAAGTGCAGCAACAGTCCAGACAACGACCATAATAAATTTTGATAAGGCCTTGTTTCTTAGCATCCCCGTTGTCAGATTAATAATGACCCAGGCAGCTAACAGACTAACGGCGATTTTTATCAAATGATAAGATGTCTCAATAGCGGCACCAATCAATAACAACAATGACAGCGCCAATAACCAGATTACCGGTAGTATCAATGAGGCGATCAGGGATTGGTGTATAGAAAGAGAAGTCGGTATAAATCGAAGTAACGCTCTATTTTTATTTACAATTTCCTTTTCTCGCCATTCTTTTATACTCGGCGTTAGATGCCAACAAACGAGGAGTGTTAATGCAATCAAACATAACTGGATGAGATTGCTATAGATCAATACATTTTCATACACCCAACTTTCCATTGTCATGAAAATATTCTCTATATAAACGTAATCCAAGTATTTATCCATGTATCACAGCCATTTGATTTTCTTTAATATCAAAATCAATTATAGTCATCCTGAGAATCTAACACGATAATTAGTAGCAACCCACCCGAATCTTGCAATTCCTGTGATGAGGTCTATAGAAAGGATATGGAATGCGATCATATTAAAGCCCTGGACCTTGCCCGTGATGGAAGTTGGGACGAATCTCACAAATTAGTGCAACAGTATTCCGACAAGTTATCCTGCCTTATTCATGCCTACCTGCATCGAGTCGAAGGCGATATGGGTAATGCCCAATACTGGTATGACCGTGCTGATGTGGATATGCCCGACAATAGCCTGGATGAAGAACTCAGTCGTTTGTATGAAATGTCTGATAAGGCCTCGATGTGAAAAATCTCATCTGACCCTGCTTATTGCTTATCAAATTAATATATACTTCGTCTCATGAATATAGGACAAATAAGATCTAAAATGTTCATGATACAGCTGGCGGACTGGTCTTTGTATATTGCCGTAGTATCCGTTGGAGCATATACCATTCTATTTTCCGAACATAAGGAGCTAATGGCTATTGCCTCCCTTACAGGATTATTTTTAGTACACACGTTTGGGCAAATTAGCCTTAACAAAATTGCCGCATTGCGCCTTGATCTGGAAAAACTACAAAAGAAACAAGACAAATCTATTAAGAATATATTGAGATAATGGCAATTGCCTCCCTTTACCAGGGAATTGAGTTAATACATACCCAGCATCTTTAACTGCTGCATCAAAAATAGAATCAGATCCCTGGTGGCAAAATAAGTCCATATAGTTAAACCAGAAATAATGACCGTTAGAGTGATTTTGGTAACTCTTTTATAGAGTGGATGAAACCACACCAAAGGCAGGGCAAATGGACCAACAGAAAGAAGACCGATAACAACAGCAGTCGTTGAAAAATACCACTGTATTTTTTCTGGCTGCGAAGGTCTATCAAGAAACTCATTACAAAAACGGCACTTAATAGCTATATCTTGAATCTCTTCTGCACAGTAAGGACATCTCTTCATAATTCTTTAAACAAATTAACTATAGGCGTATTACCGCATATATAGTGAAGTTTCCTCGTATTCATATTGTAAATACAGCAACGAACTTTAACACGAAGAATATAAGCAACCCACTCGATTGTTGCTATTTATGAATTCAGGTCTATATTCAACAGACGGTAAACAAACGAGGACGGCTACATGAGTGATTCAAACGATAACGATCTGATTAAACAAACGATTCAATATTATATTGATGGCGCAATATCTGGAAAAGGCGAAGATATGAAGCCTGCCTTCCATGCAGATGCGACGATCTTTGGTTATATTGGCGAAGACTTGTTTGCCGGACCAATACAAATACTTTTTGACTGGAACGATGAGAATGGCCCGGCGACTGAACTCGAAGCAAACATAAGCAATATTGATATAGAGGGCACGGTTGCAACCGTTCGCCTGGAACTTGATAACTGGACGGGTCATAAATTTACAGACTTATTTACGCTGCTTAAGGTTGATGGCACATGGAAGATAATGAATAAAGTATTTCATCTCCACGCATAACACACTTTATTATCAGGAGTTAAAGATGGAAGAGATGGAAGCAGCAATCAATGCAGCATCGTCACCTGCTGTAAAGATCTGGATGAACTGGATGCTGATAATATTTTTCTCATCCATCATCTTTGTCTGGAAACACAAAACCGCATGGGCTGTCCTGGCGACTTTGCTGCTATCAATGCCACTTGCTATTTATATTTTCGAAACAACCCAGTCAGTTCCACTTATTGGATTGGCACATATTGCCCTGTGGCTTCCTTTAGCTATTTTTTTGATCATTGTGGAGATAAAAGGAAAAACTGCACAACTCAAGACACCTTACGGAATTTATATTGTGCTACTCCTGGTAACAATCGCCATATCACTCTTCTTCGATATTCGTGATGCCATAATAATTCTCACTTAGAAGACAGAAACTATGGACGATAAAGAAACACCAGGAATCAAATCAATCCCATACCCCTGCGCTCACGGTCTTAAGAATGTGGCCTGCCCCCCATTACTCTTTTATTTATTACTAAGTTTTTTTCTTATCAGTTCATGCGGCGATACTTCAAGCGAGAGTCCTGATGCTGATGC